>WTJH01000188.1 GCA_011524915.1 Flavobacteriales bacterium
TCTGAGAGCAGATTCAATAATAATGATAAAAAATTAACCTAATATTTACGTTTAATTAAAATTGTCGAAAATACTTTCGAAATCGTTTTCGAAATACTACCTTGGCAAACAAACCCACCACAAAATGTCGAAATTAAAACTAACCGATATTGCGACTGCTCTTGAGATCTCCCCGGCAACGGTATCCAAGGCTTTAAAAGGGTATTCGGACGTGAATGCAGATACCCGTAAGCGTATTTTAGATTATACGCAACAAGTGGGCTTCAAACCCCAATATAAAGCCAGCAGTTTACGGACCGGAAAATCAGGAACCATAGGAGTCATTCTTCCCTCTCTGCAAAATCTCTATTTCTTAGAAGTTTTAGAAGCATTGGTCGAAGCCGCCAATAAAGTGGATTTATTGATCATCCCGCTTTCAAGCCATGAAAGCATAGAACAGGAACAACAACATATACACACCTTGAGTCATTATGGAGTTGATGCCATTTTTCTCAGCCTTACCCAAGAAACGGCGGATATAAGCCATTTAGAACAAATACAGAACTCTCAGGTCCCGGTTTTCCTCTTCGATAAAATTTCAAAACAACTGAATCGGCCTAAATTTTTTGTGGACGACAGAAAAGCAGCTTATGAAGCGACACGACATTTAATTGACCAAGGCTGCCGTCGAATTGCACATTTTCGTGTTTCCCTGTTGGCGCAAACCTCTATTGATCGGTTTTTGGGCTATCGGGAAGCCTTAGATGCTTCTGAGCTCCCCTATGATAAAAATCTGGTGTTTGTATCAAATCGGGGAACACAAACCGAAGGAACTGAATTTGTTCAGGAACTCCTAAATCAAAAAATGTCCTTTGACGGAATTTTTGCTATCAATGATGAATTGGCTATTGGAGCCATGAAAGCTTTAAAAACAGCAGATATTTCTATTCCTAACGAGGTAGCCGTGGTCGGATTTAGCAATTCTATTTTATCCAAAACGGTAAGTCCCCAATTGACTACTGTAGATCAAGGACCAGTTCAAATAGCGGAATCCATGATAGATGCCTTTTTAAAATATCCTTCCTCTGCTGAAGGCGATCCCAAAATAGAAAATCTTACCATTATACCCACAGCATTGGTCATTCGGGAAAGCTCCCGACGGAATTAAGTCTTTAAAAACTTAATATTTCTCTTTAACCCTGAATACTGAGTACGCTTCACTGCACTCCTTTCAAACAGCTGATCGAAGACTTCTTCTGTAAGTTCTTTCCATTCTTGAGCTTTCATTCCCAAAAGATCGGAATGTGGATCAAAAGCGGGTTCTTGATGCGGCTTGGCAAATCGATTCCATGGGCAGACGGTTTGGCAAACATCGCAGCCAAACATCCAATTGTCCATTTTAAGTTGATACTCTTGGGGGAGTTCTTCTTTTAATTCAATCGTAAAATAAGAAATACACTTAGAGGCATCGATTTGATAGGGAGCTGTTAGAGCCTCTGTAGGACAGGCGTCCAAACATGCTGTACATTGTCCACAATGATCTGTTGTTGGAAGATCGGATTCCAATTCCAAGTCTATAATGAGTTCTGCTATAAAAAAGAAAGATCCCGTTTGTTTGGCTATTAGATTGGTGTTTTTCCCGATCCAGCCCAGTCCACTTTTAGCGGCCCAAGCCTTGTCCATCACTGGAGCAGAATCCACAAAACATCGGCCTTGGACCTCTCCTATTTCTTCACGAATAAGATTTAAAAAAGTCTTGAGCTTTTTTTTCAGCACCTTATGATAGTCTTGCCCATAGGCATATTTTGAAATCTTGGGTGCTTGGGGATCGGACTGTTCTTCGGGAGAATAATAATTATACAATAAAGTGACCACGCTCTTTGCCCCCGGAACCAAAAGCGTCGGATCCAATCTCTTATCGAAATTGCGCTCCATATAGCCCATTTGTCCATGACGATTTTCACGAAGCCATTGCTCTAATCGTGGAGCTTCAGCTTCCAAAAACTCAGCTTTAGATATCCCACAAGAGATGAATCCCAGTTCTTGGGCCTTTTGTTTTATCCACAAAGAATAATCTGACGCTTGTTTAGGCATGTGTCATATAAACTTTTACGGAGGTGGGTTGCAGGGTAATTAAGGCGGTTTCTTCCAATTGCTCTTGAGGGGTTTCCCAGCGAAATCTGAGAACCATTTGTCGTAGGATCTCCACCATTTCAAATAAAGCAAAATGATTTCCAATACACATACGAGGACCACTTCCAAAAGGAATATAAACCGGAGGAGGTGAACTTAAAAATCGCTCGGGCTTAAACAATTCAGGTTCCTCCCAAAATTCAGGATTGTGATGAAGTTCATAGATGGAGAGCCCTATTAGTGCATTTTTAGGGATATGCAGATCTCCTATGCTATCGTCTGTAAGAGCTTTCCGGTCCACAATCCACGCTGGAGGACACTTTCGAAGGGTTTCTTGAACCACCGCTTGCCCATACTTTATCTGACTCAATTGCTCGTAGGGCGAAAGGTCTGAAGCTTCTAAAGGTTGAATTTCTCGATGTAATTGATCCACAATTTCTGGGTTCTTGGCCAGATAATGTATCATAAAACTCAGAGCATTTGCAGTAGTTTCATGACCTGCAACAATAAGAATAATGAGTTCGTCTATGATTCGATGGCGCTCCATTGGAGACCCATCCTCGTAGCGAGACTGAAGCATGAGATCCAAAAGGTCGTTGTGAGGGCTATCCGATGCTATCCGAGCTTCGATAAAACCATTCATTAACTCACGAATACGAGCCACTAAGGCTAATGCTTGCTTTTTTTGTCCGCTTAGTTTTCGAACAAGATTCCATTGAGGCTGCCGCACCTCCTTGACAAAAAACAACTGGATTTCATCAATAATGATCCGAATTTCCGACAATACCTTAGCCTCGATTTGGATATCAAACAAGGCATTGGTCACCACCTCAAAAGCCAACTCATTCATATAGGGTTTTATATCGATTGTTGTATCGAGAGGGATTTCGTCTAGCTTTTTTTGAACCGTCTTTGGGATGGTAGTGTTATAGAGGTGTTCTATCCTTTTTTTATAAAAACCGGGCTGTAATAAACGTCTGTCTTTTTTCCACTCTTGACCATTAAGAGTCAGCAATCCATAACCGATATATTCTCCTAACCCATAGGTGGTAACATCGGATTTATGATAGTTCCGATGATTTTTACGCAATACATGCATAATCACTTCTGGATCTCGAGTAAGCATTACTCGTGCTCCATTGATAAACTTAATCCCTAAAGTATTCCCATAGGTTTGGAACCATTGCCGATGAAATGGGATGGGGTTATGGGCTAAAGCACGACTGTTTTGTAGTACTTTCCACCAAGGTAAATTGATCTGAAAGCTGGACTTTTTCATGGAGTTAAAATAATCCTCCTTGATTTCCTTTTATTCTCCCTAAATGCCGATAGGCGAGCTCCGTTACCTCGCGACCTCTGGGGGTGCGAACAATAAATCCTTGCTGGATTAAGAATGGTTCATAGACTTCTTCAATAGTCTCCCCATTTTCAGCAACAGCCGTGGCTAAAGTGGTTATCCCTACAGGGCCACCTTTAAATTTATCGATAAGGGTCGTAAGTATTTTGTTGTCCATATCATCTAGCCCATGTGCATCCACGTTTAGTGCCTTAAGGGCATACTGAGTGATTTTTAGGTCGATACTTCCATCCCCTTTTATTTGGGCAAAGTCTCGAACTCTACGCAAAAGACCATTGGCAATTCGGGGTGTTCCTCGACTGCGTCCTGCAATTTCTATGGCCGCTTCCAAATCTATAGGGACGTTTAAAATGGCAGCACTGCGTTCGATAATCGTTCCTAACAATTCAGTGGAATAGTATTCCAATCGGTTGCTGATCCCAAATCTGGCTCGCATGGGCGCTGTTAAGAGTCCTGAACGTGTGGTGGCTCCCACTAATGTAAAGGGATTGAGATGAATCTGAACGGTTCGGGCATTAGGTCCCGTTTCGATCATAATATCTATTTTATAATCCTCCATGGCAGAGTATAGATATTCCTCCACTACAGGACTTAACCGATGAATTTCGTCAATAAATAGAATATCTCGAGGCTGAAGATTGGTGAGTAAACCAGCCAAATCACCAGGCTTGTCTAATACAGGTCCTGAAGTCAGTTTAATCCCGGCATTAAGCTCATTGGCAAGAATGTGAGCCAAGGTTGTTTTTCCAAGTCCAGGGGGGCCGTGAAAAAGCGTATGATCTAAAGCTTCCTCCCGTTGATTTGCAGCAGCAACGAAAACTTTCATGTTTTCTAATATTGCTGCCTGACCTGCAAAGTCGTCAAAACTTAAGGGCCTCAGCGCTCGGTCTATATCCTGTTCTTCGTTGGAAAAGTGTTGCCCGTTAGGGTCTAAATTTTCATTCATCCTTTCAAAGATACACTTAAAGCAGCATTTTCTCCAAGTTGAAATAAATCCATAAAAAAAGCGACCCTTAGGGTCGCTTTTTGAATTATAGATATACGTCTAATTAATGTTGTAATTCTTCTTCTCCTTCTTGAAGTGGAACGTTCTGAGGAACGAAATCCTCCGCTTGTCCCGGCTTAGAATAATCATAGGCCCAACGATATACGTGAGGGATCTCTCCAGGCCAGTTTCCGTGCATGTGCTCCACGGGCGCGGTCCACTCTAAAGTATTGGATCTCCAAGGGTTTTGTTCTGCCTTACGACCATAGAACATACTGTGAATGAAATTGTACAAGAATACAATCTGAGCGGCACCAGCAATCAGGGCGAATACTGTAATTAATACATTGATATCTGCTAAATCGTCAAAGTATGGAAAAGCAGTATTGGTATAATAACGTCTTGGAAGACCAGCCATCCCGATAAAGTGCATGGGGAAGAATACTCCATAGGCAGCGATAGCTGTTACCCAGAAATGTACATAACCGAGGTTTTTGTTCATCATTCGACCAAACATCTTTGGGAACCAATGATAAACCCCTGCAAACAAACCGTAAAGAGCAGAAATACCCATTACTAAGTGGAAGTGAGCCACTACAAAATAAGTATCGTGTACGTTGATGTCAAGAGTACTGTCTCCAAGGATGATCCCTGTAAGACCCCCAGTGATGAATGTCGATACCAAACCAATGGAGAAAAGCATGGCAGGATTCAACTGTAAGTTTCCTTTCCAAAGGGTGGTGATATAGTTAAAGGCTTTCACAGCCGAAGGAATCGCAATTAAAAGGGTTGTAAATGTAAATACAGAACCTAAAAATGGATTCATTCCAGAGATAAACATATGGTGTCCCCAAACGATCGTAGACAAAAAGGCAATAGCCAATATAGAAGCAACCATGGCTCGATATCCAAAAATGGGTTTACGTGCATTGGTAGCAATGATCTCAGAGGTGATTCCAAGTGCTGGTAATAATACGATATATACTTCTGGGTGTCCTAGGAACCAAAACAAGTGTTCGTAAAGTACTGGAGAACCTCCCTGATAGTGTAATACCTCTCCTTGGATAAAAATATCCGAAAGGAAGAAAGAAGTACCAAAACTACGGTCCATGATTAATAACAAAGCCGCAGAAAGTAAAACCGGGAAAGAAACAACCCCGATGATAGCCGTAACAAAGAATGCCCAAATCGTCAGTGGTAAACGCGTCATGGTCATCCCCTTAGTTCTAAGGTTCAGAACAGTCACAATATAGTTTAGTGAACCCAATAAAGACGAGGCGATAAAGATGGCCATAGATACCAGCCATAAGGTCATTCCTAGTCCAGATCCTGGTTGTGCTTGTGGAATGGCACTTAAAGGTGGATAGATGGTCCACCCTGCAGCTGCTGGTCCTGCCTCTACAAACAAAGACATAACCATGATGGCACTGGATAAAAAGAACAACCAAAAAGAGATCATGTTAAGAAGTCCAGAAGCCATATCACGAGCTCCAATCTGCAACGGAATTAAAAGGTTACTAAACGTACCACTCAATCCAGCAGTCAATACAAAGAATACCATAATGGTACCATGAATCGTAACTAATGCTAAATATACATTAGGGTCCATAACTCCGTCAGGGGCCCATTTCCCTAAGAGTACTTCAAAAATACCGAAGGGTTGTTCTGGCCAAGCCAATTGCAAACGAAACAACAAAGACATTGCAATACCAATGATTCCCATAAACAATCCTGTAATCAGGTATTGTTTAGCGATCATCTTATGATCTTGACTAAAAATGTATTTGGTGATAAACGTTTCTTTGTGATGATGTCCGTGATCCTCCTCGTGTGCGTGCGCTGCTACTGTTGACATATCTATAGTGTTATTAGTTTTTTATTGAATGACTTGAGCAAAGGTTTGTTGATTTTTCATCCACTTTTCATAGTCCTCCGGCGATTCCACAACAATCTTCATTTGCATATTGTAGTGAGATGCTCCACAAATTTTATTGCAAAGTAATAAATAATCAAATATGTAAGGTTCTAAAGGTTCTTCGCCTTTGGCAATAAGTTCCTTACTATTCTCAGCTCTAATTTTGTTAATCTTTTTCACCTTGGCAACCATATCGGGCGTTTGTCTCATTTGCTCGGTGGTCATATTGGGTGTAAATGCAAATTCAGTAATCATCCCAGGAACACAGTTCATTTGCGCTCGGAAGTGAGGCATGTAAGCGGAATGAAGAACATCTTGAGAACGCATTTTAAAAATCACCTCGCGCCCAACAGGTAAGTGTAATTCTTGAACAACTACGTCGTCTAATCCATTCGGATCAGTGGCATCAATTCCAACCAAGTTTTTTCCGTCAAAATCCTGAAGAAAACGAACGTTTGCATCTCCTAAGACACCATCCGATCCGGCATAGCGTGCTTTCCAGTTGAACTGCTGAGCATAAAGCTCCACTACAAGTGCATCTTCATTCTCCTCGATATTCATGATCGCAGTCCAAGTATATAATCCATAAAGAATTAGACCCGCAAGAGTAATCACAGGAATGATGGTCCAAATAGCCTCAAGGGTATTGTTATCTGCATAAAAGAGGGCTTTTTTCCCTTTTTCTCCTCTGTACTTATAAGAAAAGTAGTGCAGTAATGCTTGGGTAATGGTTTGAACAATAAAAATGATGACAAATGAGATAACCATCAGACTGTCGTAATCAGAACCGTGTTCTGAAGCGGCAACAGGTAGCAGGACATCTCCATAGGCCCAAAACGAAAAAATGGTAATTCCATAGATAAAGAATAGAAAGGCCATCATGAGCTTTCCATTCCAATCGTTATCGTTGTCATCGGCAATTTGTGTAGGTACTTTTTTGCCCTGAGAGAGTTCAAAAATCTTAGTGATCTGCCAAATGGAAACGGCAATCAATAAAAGAACAATAAAAAATAGTGCTGACGTCATTTACGCTTGTTTTGAAAATTTAATACACAAATCGCTTACTTTCTTCAATATAAGGGTCACCGCTTGCTAAAAGAGGTGCTTTAGTCAATTCCTTAAAGACAACAAATAAGAACAGCCCCAAGAAGAATAAAAATCCTCCGATTTCAGGAATACCAATAAACCATTGATCACCAACAGCTGAGGGCATTATCATATTAAAGATGTCTAAATAGTGGCCCAGAACAATAACGATTCCAGCCATTACGATAAAATAATTGGTACGCTTATAATCGCTATTCATCAAGATCAGCAATGGAAAAATAAAGTTCATCGCTAACATCCCAAAGAAAGGCAGGTTGTAGTCCTCAATACGTGTTATGAAGTAAGTAACTTCTTCCGGGATATTGGAATACCAGATCAACATGAACTGAGAGAACCATAAATAAGTCCAAAAAACACTAATTCCGAACATGAATTTACCCAAGTCGTGAATATGATTATCGTTTACAAATTCTAAGTAGCCCTTAGATTTTAGGTAAATGGTAACTAAAGCAATGGTGGTAATACCTGTAACAAACATACTGGCGAAAACATACCAGCCAAAAAGTGTACTGAACCAGTGGGGATCAATGGACATAACCCAGTCCCATGACATGATTGATTCTGTTACTATGTAGAATACTAGAAAGGCCGCAGAAATACGGAAATTCTTTTTGTGATTGCTAAAGTCTGTTGCCTGGTCTTGTGCCAAAGAAAACTTACGAGAAAAGTATCGATACAGTCCCCAACCACTGATAAAAAACAGGGCTCTTCCCAAGAAGAAAGGAACATTGAGGTAAGAAGTTTTTCCTTGAATCAAAGGATCATGAGCCACAACATCGGCGTCCATCCAAATAAAGAGGTGGTTGAAGTGTAAGCCAGAAAGTAGAAGAATAACAAAAACGATTAATGCTCCAGGCACAAGATATCCGGTTATACCTTCCATTACGCGAAATAGTACAATGGACCATCCCGCTTGAGCAGCTCTGTTGATGGCATAAAAAGCAAGAACACCTAAGGGTATCATCATAAAGAAAAAGGCGGCAACATACAAAGCAGCCCAAGGTCTGTTTTGTAGCTGATGCAACAGATGTTCTCCGTGATCGTTATGCTCTTCACCATGCGCGGCTTCATCGGAGCTGTGTCCTTCTGCAGCATGAGCATCCTCATGCTTAGCCTCCTGATGGGAGTCGGCTGTAGTCGCATGTGAATCGTGAGCGGCCTCCTCTCCATGTCCTCCATGGTGAGCATCCGCAACCATCGCTTGGGCTTCGGCAACTGTTTTAGGTGCAGCCAAAAATCCATAGGCTAGTCCAAAAAAGCCTACAGCCATCAAAACGATGCTAAAAATCTTTAAACGGGCAGGAAAAGTGTAATTCATCTAAACTTCCTTCAATTTATTTGATCAATTTTTCGCGTAATTGCATTACGTGTTGTGCAATTTGCCAACGCTCTTTTGCATTGACTTGTCCGGCATGGGAACCCATGGCATTCTTACCATACATAAGAACGTGATAAATACTCCCAGGAGTAATTTCACGATCGGCATAGCTGGGAACTCCTAAGAACTTTTCACGAGTCATAAGGATTCCTTGTCCGTCGCCTTTTTTTCCGTGACAAACAGCACAGTAAATACCATATAATTCTTTACCAGTAGCAATATCTTCTTCCGAGTTGGCAAGAGGTGAAACGAGTTCAACCTTGGCGGCCTCATAGCCTTCATTGGTGTCTGGATAGTCATAGGGTTGCCATCCACGGGCAATGGTACCATTAACGGGAATTTGAGCCTCAATCCCATTGGCAAAAGCATCCGAATCTGCATAGGTTTCGTACCCCACAGGCTCATACATGTTAGGGAAATACTGATAATTGGGCTTTGAGGGATTAAAACATGAGGTTACAGTGATGCCTAGCAACAGTAACAATCCAAAATGTAGATGTTTTTTCATGTATTCCTATTTTTCGTGAAGGCTCACTTCGATGGCCCCAGTTTTTTGTAATAATTCTTTCAATGCATCCACATCCTTACCCACAGCAACTTCCATCAAGAATTTATCGTCAGTGGTTAAAGGATTTGGGTTTTCAGCTTCCTTAAAAGGCCAAAGACGACTTCTTAAATAGAAGGTAATCACCATTAAGTGGGCTGCAAAAAATACGGTCATTTCAAACATAACAGGGATAAAAGCGGGTAGATTTTCTAAAAATGAAAAACTAGGCTTCCCCCCAATGTTTTGCGGCCAGTCTACGATCATGATAAAATTGATCATAGTTACAGCAACTGAAAAACCGATGATTCCGTAAATAAAAGCCATGATGGCAATACGTGTTTCCGCTAATCCCATGGCATGATCCAAACCATGCACTGGAAAGGGAGTGTAAACCTCCTCAATGTGGTGCTTTTCTGCACGAACTTCCTTGACGGCTTTTAGCAGCACGTCATCGTCATCGTATAAAGCATGTACAACTTGACTACTCATGAGCTTCTCTTAATTTTTTATAGTTATCGCCAGAAGATTTTAGGATGGTTTTTACTTCTGCCTGAGCAATCACGGGGAATGTACGGGCGTAGAGTAAAAACAGAACAAAGAAAAATCCTATGGTTCCAATAAAGATTCCAATATCCACAAATGTGGGGGAGAACATGGTCCATGACGAGGGTAAATAATCTCGATGTAAGGAAGTTACAATGATTACAAAACGCTCGAACCACATCCCGATATTTACAACAATGGAGATGATGAAGGAGAACATAATGGACGTTCTCAATTTCTTAAACCACATAAACTGGGGTGAGAATACGTTACAAGTCATCATCGACCAATAGGCCCACCAGTAAGGTCCTGTTGCACGATTCAAGAATGCATATTGCTCATATTCTACTCCCGAATACCAAGCGATGAACAACTCTGTGATGTAAGCAACACCTACAATAGATCCCGTAATCATAATTACGATATTCATCAATTCGATATGCTGAATGGTGATGTAGTTTTCCATATTTACCACCTTCCGCATGATGATCAACAATGTATTTACCATTGCAAAGCCTGAGAAAATAGCCCCTGCAACAAAATAAGGAGGGAAGATAGTGGTGTGCCATCCGGGGATTACCGAAGTAGCAAAGTCAAAAGATACAATCGTGTGAACGGAAAGTACAAGCGGAGTAGCGAGTCCAGCAAGGACAAGAGACACCTCCTCAAAACGTTGCCAATCTTTGGCACGTCCAGACCATCCGAAGCTTAATAGACCATAAATTTTCTTTTGGAAAGGCTTAACGGCCCGGTCGCGAATCATGGCGAAATCTGGCAAAAGCCCTGTCCACCAAAATACCAATGAAACGGAAAGGTAAGTTGAGATGGCAAAAACATCCCATAGAAGTGGTGAGTTAAAGTTTACCCACAACGAACCAAAACCGTTGGGAATAGGTAGAACCCAATAGGCCAACCAAGGTCTTCCCATGTGAATAATTGGAAAGAGTCCCGCCTGGACAACAGAAAAGATCGTCATTGCTTCTGCAGAACGGTTAATGGCCATACGCCATTTTTGACGGAACAGTAATAATACGGCAGAAATCAGGGTTCCTGCGTGTCCAATACCTACCCACCAAACAAAGTTGGTGATATCCCAGGCCCAACCAACTGTTTTGTTGAGTCCCCAGGTTCCAATTCCCGTAGAAACGGTGTAAATGATACATCCCAGCCCCCAAAGGAAAGCTGTTAATGCGATCCCAAAAACAATCCACCATTGACGATTGGCCTTCCCTTCAACGGGTGCAGCAATATCGACCGTCACATCGTGATACGTCTTGTTCCCTGTGACTAGGGGTTTTCGGATCGGTGCTTCGTAGTGCGATGCCATAGTTTAAATTATACTGTATTATGCTTCTGTATTTCGTACTTTAACCTGATACATCACATTCGGCTTGGTTCCCACATGCTCGAGTAAGTGATACATTCGGTCGTCTTCTGTAAGGGCCGCTACACGACTCTCTTTGTCATTGATATCTCCAAAGGTCATAGCTCCTGCATCACATGCATTGCTACAAGCCGTTTGGAATTCCCCATCTTTAATTTGACGCCCTTCTAATTTGGCATCAAGGATGGTTTTTTGTGTCATTTGAATACACATGGAACATTTTTCCATTACTCCACGAGAACGTACAACAACATCGGGGTTAAGAACCATTCGACCCAAGTCATTATTCATGTGGAAATCAAATTCGTCGTTTTTGTTGTATAAGAACCAGTTGAAACGACGTACTTTATAAGGACAGTTATTGGCACAATAACGCGTTCCTACACAACGGTTATACGCCATGTGGTTTTGTCCTTGACGTCCGTGTGAACTTGCTGCTACAGGACAAACTGTTTCGCAAGGTGCATGGTTACAATGCTGACACATCACGGGTTGGAAAGCCACTTGAGGATTTTCGGAAGCCAGTTCCATTTCTCCAAAAGTGGTTAAAGAATCTCCTAAACCTGCAATATTATCTTTTGTTTGATTGTCACCTTCAAAGGTTGTTTCAGAAGAGTAGTATCGGTCGATTCGAAGCCAGTGCATATCTCTGGATTTTCGAATTTCTGTTTTCCCAACTACTGGAACATTGTTTTCTGCATGACATGCAATGACACAAGCTCCACATCCGGTACAGGCATTTAAATCTATCGATAGGTTGAAATGATGTCCAATGGATCGATCAAATTCTTGCCACATATCAACTTCAGACGAAGTAACTTCTTGTTCCATGTGGTTTTTAGAAACCACAGGAACAGCATTCCAATAGGATTTATCCTTGGTACTAAAGACTTCCAAAGTCGTCTCTTTAACGATGTCTCCGCGACCCATAAGGGTATTGTGCAACTGTACACAAGCGAATTCATGTGTTCCTGACGCTAATGATACTTGTACCTCTTGTACAGGATCAAAATTTTGGAATAGAGGATAAGCGTTAACACCTACTTGCATTTCGGGTTTGAGACCTAAACGCTCTCCATATCCTAAAGCAAGACCTACGGTTCCAACAGCCTGTCCTGGCTGGATAATAACAGGAGCCGTCAGTTGCGCGTCTCCTACTTGAACCGTTGCATAGCTTCCGTTTAACGCACCGTTGGAAGTATTTTCATTAATCAACCCTAAACGCTGAGCATCTGCTCGAGAAACCGTTAGGTAGTTATCCCAGGATACCCGAGTAATTGGATCAGGAAATTCCTGTAACCACGGGTTATTACCTTGCTGACCGTCACCCATACCTGTCTTGGTGTAAAGAACAAGTGACATCCCTTCAGAGGTTTTAGAAAGTGCTGCTAGTTGAGCAGATACTTCTATCGTCTTTAATGCCCCATCCGCTGCAGTTGGCGCAGAAAAATAACCATCGTGAAGGGTCTGATTCCAGGAGGCTCCATTCAGGATATTGGCTTTCCAATAGGACTGGATTGCATCGTAATATGAAGTTTCTGAGCCCGTCAAATCAAGAAGTACATCCTGAAGCTGTCGGGTGTCAAACAAAGGCTTAATAGTTGGCTGGGCCAAAGCAAATTGCCCGGCTTTAAATTCATAGTCTCCCCAAGCTTCAAGGTAGTGTGGTGTCGCTGCTACATAATTAGCAATGGAAGCAGTCTCATCTAATTTGGAGCTGAAAGCGACCGAGAGCTCAAGACGCTCCATAGCCTTAGCTGCATCCGCTGCATCTGCTAAAGTGTATAATGGATTGATTCCTGAAGTAATGACTCCAGCAATTTTTCCTGCTTTAAGATCTGTAAGGAAAGCTGCTATCTCTGTTGACTTGGCTTGACGTATATAACGCGGAGAAGCCACATCAATTAAAGAAGAACCTAAAAGCGCATTGATCGCCAAAGTAACTTCTTGTGCTGCAACATCCTCTAAGCCACACAATACAACCCCGTTTGCTCCACTTGACTGCAATTGCTTAGCTGCAGCTGCTACAGCAGCCGACAGTTTATCGTCCAAATTTGTAGTGGACGAATTTCCAGCAAGTTTATTGTAGAGAGCCGCTAAGAAATTGCGCTGCTCAGCAGGAGTACTTGGAATACGCTTATCTGCGTTAGCTCCAGAAAGAGACATATTAGACTCCACTTGCATATGCCAAGACATCTGTGCTTTTCCGTGATGTTTTTTAGGAATTCGAGATTGAGCATAGCCAGCTTCATATCCTCCACCCTGCCAATCTCCTAAGAAGTCGGCGCCTACAGCAACGATAGCTTTGGCTTGGCTTAGATCATAATCAGGAAGAGCTCGCTGCCCGTAAGTATTCTCGAACGCTTGAAGCGCTGCACTTGCAGGAACAGCGTCATAAATCAGATGTTCTACATTCGAATATTTGGCTTGAAATTCCTGAATAATATTTTGAGTCGTAGGACTGGGTAGTGTTTGAGTAATCAATACTACTCGCTTGCCACTAGCGGCTAAAGCTTCTAATTGAGCTCGGACTTGCAAAGTAAAGTCGTCCCAACTAACATCTGTACCGTTGGCTTTAGGTCCTTGCAAACGCTGGGTATCATACATCGACAAAACAGACGCATGAACACGAGCATTGGCAGAACCTAGAACAGCTGCATCCTTGTTACTCTCCACTTTAATCGGACGACCTTCACGTGTTTTGATTAATACAGATGCAAAATCAAAACCATCGGCTATCGCAGTGGCATAATAGTTAGCAACTCCAGGACGAATTTGTTCTGGCTGTACTACATAAGGAACAGACTTAATTACGGGTCCTTCACAGGCTGCCAAAGTAGCTGCTGCTGTGCTGAAACCCGCAAGTTTTAAGAAATCACGACGGCTTGTTGCGCTGGCGTCTTCTGTTTCAGTAGCGGTTTCATTTACTGGTAATTTCTCAGCAAATTCGCGTTGTTCAAGTGACTGAAGGGAAACATTTTCCGTATCCAGTTGCTCGATGTTTTTCCAATATTTCTTTTCTGATGCCATAATTGAAATCTATATACGGGGCATTAATAGTGGCACTTACCACATTCTAAACCTCCCATTTGAGCTACTGTAAGTTTTTCAACTCCATACTTCTTGGAAAGCTCTTCATGGATTTTGGCGTAGTATTCATTACTCTCAACTTGCACATTGGTCTCTCGATGGCAATTGATACACCAGCCCATCGTTAAAGTGGAATGCTGGTACATAATTTCCATTTCCTCAACAGGTCCGTGACATTTCTGACATTCGATTTGTCCTACTTGAACGTGCTGGGCGTGATTGAAATACACAAAATCTGGCAGGTTGTGGATACGAACCCACTTAACCGGCTTAGATTCGCCTGTATAACTTTGTGTTTCTTCGTCCCAACCTACAGCAGCATAGAGCTTTTTGATTTCGTTGGTATAAAAGTCTTTGGTATATCCATTTTCAAGATCTTCTTCACCGTTGTATTCTGCGATATTTTTGTGGCAGTTCATACAAACATTTAAAGAAGGAATTCCTGAATGCTTGGAAACGCGAGCGGAAGAGTGACAGTACTTACATTCAATCTGGTTAGCACCCGCATGTATTTTGTGTGAATAGTGAATCGGCTGAATTGGCGCATATCCCTGATCGACGCCCACTTGCATCAGATATCCGTAAGCAAAATATGCACTGCTCAACAACAAAAAGACTACAGTACAGAAGACAACAAACTGATTCTGAACAAAAGCCTTCCAGATTGGAGTTCTTTGCGGTCGTGCTTCTGGCGCAATATCAACACCACTCGCTGCTGCAATACGCAAGAGTGTTTTTTGAACCAAGAAAAGCATAATCACCAAAATAGCAAACACTAAGGCTAGTGCAGCTAAAATAAATTCATCGGCAACTGAACCACTTGAAGAGCCAACAGCTTGGGGAGCGGCAACCGCTGCTACAGGTGCTGGTGGAACATAATTGGTATACGCTAAAATATTATCGATATCCTCATTGGACAATTGGGGGAAAGAATTCATCGCTGTACGATTGTACTCCTCCCACACGGCAACAGCCTGAGGATCTCCTGCCTTAATCATGGCAGAGCTGTTTTTGATCCAGCTGTAAAGCCATTCTTTCTCATACTTGTCCGTAACCCCGCGCAAGGCAGGCCCTACTGCTTTCTTATTGAGTTTATGACAAGCCGCACAATTGGCATTGAACAGCTTTTTCCCTGCTGCAGCAGCAGGATCGTCTTGGGCTTGAAGGCCTGTAGACAACAATAAACTAAAAAATAACAGCAGAGGGAAACCAAGGGTATTCACCCGATTAATAGCCCTAATCATTCGTTTGTGATATATGTTAGTTTGCAAACTTTAAATTCTAAATCCTGTCGCAAATTTACTGCATACGGTTGTGAAGAAAAAAAGACCCCCTACGAAATATTTAATTTATAAACATTCTAAATAGGGTATGCAAAAGAATTTCTTTCTTTGTAGAAACTTAGAAAAGTATGTCCCAGTTGAAATGGTTTTTAGCGTTTTTCTGTTGTTCGCTTGCTCTAAACGCTCAGAATTTAGAGCCTAAAATTGCTCAAGACTCTGTTGTACAACGGATGGCGGAAGAACGGATTCTGATCAATAAAGAAAATTACAATAAGCTCTACTTTACCATCCAACTCTATAACGGTGGCTATAAACAAGCGAAAGAAATTCAGGAGCAAGCCGCCGAATTATTTCCCGATCTCCCTTTGTATTTCACCTTTGAAACACCTAATTATAAGGTACAATTAGGGCGATTTAAGTTTAAAAGTAAGGCTACCCAAGAACTCGAACGCATCAAAAAAGAGTTTGCCGAATCTTTCCTTATTCAGCAACAGTAATTGATAGGATTATAATTTCTTTTTTACGGCAACTTCTTGGAAACATTCCAGGACGTCATCGATCTGAATGTCGTTGTAGTTCAATACCTGAAGTCCACAATCGTAACCTTTGGAAACCTCTTTGACATCGTCCTTAAAGCGCTTCAAAGACGCTAGTTTTCCACTGTGAACCACCACTCCTTCTCGGATAATTCGAATACCTGAGTTTCGGAAGATTTTTCCAGTAGTGACCATACATCCTGCGATGGTACCAATTTTAGAAATTTTAAAGGTCTCACGAATTTCTGCAGTCCCTGTAATTTCTTCCTTCATTTCTGGAGAAAGCATTCCTTCCATCGCGTCTTTGACGTCATTGATAGCGTCGTAAATGATGGAATAGGATCGGATATCAATTTCTTCTTTTTCTGCAATGGTCCGAGCATTCCCCATAGGACGAACATTAAACCCGATCACAATCGCATCTGAAGCAGAGGCCAAAAGCACGTCCGATTCGGTGATGGCTCCAACACCTTTATGAATGATATTGACTTGTATTTCTTCAGTAGAAAGTTTCTGGAAAGCATCGGTTAGGGCTTCAACCGAACCATCCACATCCCCTTTGAGGATGATGTTCAGCTCTTTAAAGTCTCCTAAGGCAATACGACGACCAATTTCGTCTAAGGTAATATGTCTTTGAGTTCGAACATTTTGCTCGCGTTGGAGTTGAGTACGTTTAGCTGCAATTTGTTTTGCTTCTCGCTCATCTTCCAACACATTAAAGGAGTCTCCAGCTTGTGGGGCTCCGTCCAAACCTAAAATGGACACAGGAGTTGATGGAGGAGCTTCTTCCAGAGTATTACCACGTTCATCGAACATCGCTTTTACCTTCCCGCTGTTTTTTCCAGCCAAAAGGTAATCTCCTACCCGAAGTGTCCCAGTTTGTACTAATACTGTTGATACATACCCGCGACCTTTGTCCAAAAAGGCTTCAACAACAGCACCCTTTGCGCGTCGACTTGGGTTCGCTTTTAATTCCAACAGCTCAGCTTCCAATAGGACCTTTTCAAGTAATTCATTTACTCCGGTTCCTTTGAGAGCAGAAATATCATGCGACTGAACTTTACCTCCCCAGTCTTCCACCATAAGATTCATTCCTGCTAATCCTTCTTTGATCTTATCTGGATTGGCAGTAGGCTTATCCACCTTATTGATCGCAAAAACAATAGGCACTTCTGCAGCCTGTGCATGAGAAATGGCTTCTTTTGTTTGGGGCATGATATCATCATCTGCCGCTACAACAATAATTGCAATATCGGTTACTTGTGCTCCACGAGCCCGCATGGCAGTAAACGCCTCGTGCCCAGGTGTATCTAAAAATGTAATTTGCTGACCACTAGCTAAGGTAACCGAGTAGGCTCCAATGTGCTGCGTGATACCCCCGGATTCTCCGGCGATCACATTTTCTTCCCGTATAAAGTCTAATAAAGAGGTTTTTCCGTGATCCACGTGCCCCATAACGGTAACGATAGGAGCTCGAGCTTCTAAATCCTCTTGATTATCTTCTTCTTCTTGAATGTTCTCTTCTAATTCCGTTTTAACGAAATCGACTTCATATCCAAATTCGTCTGCAACAATGGTTAAGGTCTCGGCATCTAGGCGTTGATTCATAGTAACCATAATTCCTAAAGCCATACAGGTAGATATGATTTCTGTACTGCTAACATCCATCAAAGTAGCGATCTCACCAACGGTAACAAACTCAGTTACCTTGAGTGTTTTGCTGGCTGCTTCCGCTTGTGCCATCTCCTCTTCACTCTTTTGACGATGCTGCGAACGCTTGTCTCTTCTATACTTAGCCCCCTTAGATTTATTGCTTTTCCCTTGAAGTTTCTCAAGGGTTTCTCGGATTTGCTTTTGAACGTCTTCCTCAGAAGGCTCTACCTTCTTTAAAGGTTCTTTTCTTTGATTTCGATTGTTCTGAGATTTATTGCCCTGACCCTTTGCTCCAGGACCAGCACCTTTACTGATTCGCTTGCGTTTGCGTTTGCGGGCCTCTTGAACATTATCTTCCTTCGCCTTAAGATCGTCGAGATTGATCACTTGACCTGTTTTCTTTGGGCCTGAAAGTTTTTGATATTGTGTTTTGATAGCCCCTCCTTCTGCAGGCTTTTCTTCTTCTGTTGCTGCTGTGGTTTCCTTGGGTGTGGACTCTTCGGCAGGTTTTTCGGCTACGGGTTCCGGTTGTGGCTTTTCCTCAACTTTTTCGGGCTGGGGAGCCTCCTCCTCCACTACAGCTGTCTCAACTTTGGGCTCTGGTGTTGGAGTGGGGGCAGGTTTTGGGTCCAAGTCTATTTTTCCGATAGTTTTTGGTTTTTCTATCGTGCGATTAGCTTTGATTACCTCCTGCTGTTTTTCAATTTCCTCTTGACGTAAGCGTTCTTTTTCCTCTTGCTTCAGACGGATTTCCTCCTTTTCTTTTCGCTTTTCCTCACTAATTTCCTGTGAGGCATCCTTTTTGGATTTATCGGTTTCGAACTCATCAAGCAATACCTGATATACTTCTTGTGAAATTTTGGTGGTTGGGCGCGCCTCAATCTGGTGCCCCTCTGCATGGAGATGCTCCACAGCTCTATCCAAAGAAATATTTAATTCCCGAAGGACTTTGTTGAGTCGTATGCTAGGTGTATCAGGCATATATTGTTTTTATTCGTGGCAAAAGTATAAAATTTCTATCTGGGGCTTAATCTTCGAATTCTTCGCTTAAAATCTTTTTGATGTTCTGAATGGTTTCGTCTTCCAAATCTGTTCTACGGATCAGTTCTTCATCGGAAAGTTCCAAAACACTTTTGGCCGTATCTAAGCCAACCTTTTGGAATTCAGAAATTACCCAAGCTTCGATTTCATCACTGAACTCGGACAGCTCAACATCTTCTTCCATTCCTTCGCGATAAACATCAATTTCATAACCTGTAAGTTTTCCCGCCAGGCGAATATTAGATCCACCCTTTCCAATGGCTTTAGAGACTTCTTCTGGATTCAAAATAACTTGAACACGCTTGTTCTCTTCATCAATCTTTAAGCTATTCACTTTCGCTGGGCTTAAAGCTCTAGAGATAAAAAGCTGTAAGTTGTTCGTATAATTAATTACGTCGATATTTTCATTACCAAGTTCTCGAACAATTCCGTGAATTCTCGATCCTTTCATTCCCACACAAGCTCCAACGGGATCGATTCGATCATCGTAAGAATCTACAGCAACTTTAGCTTTTTCTCCGGGGATTCGGACGGCCTTTTTGATGTTGATTAGGCCATCAAATACTTCAGGAATTTCTTGCTCAAACAACTTCTCCAAAAATACTGGGGAGGTTCTTGACAAAAGAATACGCGGTTTATTTCCGCGTAACTCGACAGCGTCGATTACCCCACGAACATTGTCTCCTTTACGGAAAAAGTCGCTTGGGATTTGACGATCTTTAGGAAGAATAATTTCATTTCCATCATCGTCTAAAAGAATGACTTCTCTATTGCGTACGTGATGTACCTCGGCAGAGAAAATCTCTCCGACACGATCCTTAAATTGGTTGTAAATATTGGTACTGTCGTGTTCAAAAATTTTGGCTACTAGGTTCTGACGAAGATGTTGGATGGAGCGGCGTCCAAGATCAGCAATTTTAACTTCTTCAGAAACATCTTCCCCAACCTCAAAATCAGGCTCAATCCGACGGGCTTCCGTCAAAGTAATTTCTGAATTGGGATCTTCTACTGCATCGTCCTCAACAACGATTCGGTTGCGCCAAATTTCTAAATCTCCTTTATCTGGATTGATGATGATATCGAAGTTTTCGTCTGAACCGAATTTTCGCTTGAGCGTATTTCGAAAAACTTCTTCTAAGATGACCATCAGGGTCACTCGGTCGATAAGCTTATCGTCTTTAAATTCTGAAAACGAATCAATTAACGCGAGATTTTCCATAATTCAAATTTAAAATTGAACCAAAACTTTGGCTCTTTTGATTTGTATATAATTAAATTGTTCTGTCTTTTCTACGGTATGCTTGCCTTTACCAATTGGTTTGGGTTCGCGTTGTTTCCATTGCAAGGTGCAGCCCTTCTCGTCTGCTTGGATGAGCTTTCCTTTAAACACTTGGCTATCGGTATTTTCAACTTCCAACTGACGCCCTATGTTTTTGACATATTGGCGTGGCAATTGCAAGGGAGCATCTACCCCCACGGAAGCAACCTCCAAGGAGAAATCTTGCTCTTCCCGATCCAATTGATGTTCGATGTGTCGGCTGATGGCCATGCAATCCTGCAATTTAACCCCATCGTCTCCGTCTAGTGTCACCTGAATGGAGCCATCCAAACCCACCTTGAAATCAATCAAAAAAAGGGAGGGATGTTCCGCCAGACCATCGTCCAAAAGTTGCCGTACTTGTGTTTTAAATTCCATGTAAAAAAAAGAGGGACCCTTGGTCGCCTCTCTAGTTTTCTCAGATTTGCAGTGCAAAAGTAAGGTTTTTCTTTGAATAAAAGAAGCTTAATTGCCTAAAAATCCACGCTTTGAGAATCCTATTGTGTTCGTTATCTTTACCAAAATTGTTAGTTAAAGATCATGTCTCAGTTCAGGGCTGCCAATGGATTGGTGTTTACACAACATCAAGCCAAACATCAGACACCTTTCGAACGGCTATTTGAAATATTCAAAGAGCTGATTACCCATACTTCCGGAGATTTCGATGAAGCCATTGATTGGTTGCGGGAACTCGATCAGGAGTATCAACTCACGGACGAAAACTACACCATCGATGATTTTATTGAAGACCTACTTCAAAAAGGTTACATCCGCCAAGAAATTAGACCCGATGGTCAAGGGAGTGATACGCTTTTAAGCCCTAAAACTGAAAAATTACTGAGACAACACGCCCTAAAACAAATTTTCGGAAAACTTAAAAGGTCAAGTGCTGGCAATCATAATACCCAAATCACTGGCGCTGGTGATGCTGATAATGGCGATTTAAAACCCTATCAATTTGGGGATCCCATTGAGCAAATTGCATTGACCGAAAGTCTAAAGAATGCTCAATTACACTCTCCTCTGGGAGAATTTAATTTAACCACAGACGATCTGGTAGTCCAGCAAAATCATCAGAAAGCTCAAATGAGTACCGTATTGATGATCGACATCAGCCACAGTATGATCCTCTACGGAGAAGACCGGATCACTCCGGCAAAAAAAGTGGCTATGGCACTAGCCGAACTCATCACAACAAGATACCCGAAGGACACCTTAGATATACTCACCTTTGGAAACGATGCCCAACCCATTTCAATAAAAGAACTCCCCTATCTACAGGTTGGCCCCTACCATACCAATACAGTTGCTGGCCTAGAATTAGCGATGGATATGTTAAGGCGCAAAAAAAATGCCAACAAACAAATCTTTATGATTACCGATGGCAAACCCAGTTGTTTACATATGCCCGATGGATCCTATTACAAAAACAGCGTAGGATTGGATCCGCGAATTGTGGATCGCTGTTATCTTATGGCGCGCCAAGCACGGAAATTAAAAATCCCTATCACGACTTTTATGATCGCGAGCGATCCTTACCTACAACACTTTGTTCAAGAATTTACCAAACAAAACCAAGGAAAAGCATTCTACACCGGACTCAACGGTTTGGGGGAAATGATATTTGAAGACTATGAAAAAAACAGAAAAAAACGGTTGGGATAAACCCCAGATCAACACTTTAGGAGATTTAAAAAAATCGAACTATACCCCTCAAGAAATTCAAGAAGAAATTCGAAAGAACCTGATCGAACGTCTTCAAAAAGGTGAGAGCAGTTTTAGCGGTCTCATCGGATATGAGAATACCGTAATTCCAGAAATGGAAAGAGCCCTATTGTCTGGACATAACATTAATCTTCTTGGACTTCGAGGACAGGCCAAAACACGGATGGCTAGGCAGCTGACCGAACTGTTAGACCCTTGGGTTCCCATTATTGAAGGATCCGAAATTATGGATGACCCCATGGATCCCATCAGTAATTTTGGACTTCAGAAGGTAGCTGAACTAGGCGACCAAACTCCTGTGGAATGGGTTCATCGCAGCCAACGTTTTTTTGAAAAATTAGCCACTCCCGACGTAACCGTTGCCGATCTCATTGGAGATGTAGACCCTATTAAGGCGGCTCACTTAAAATTATCTTATGCCGACGAACGTGTCATTCATTTTGGAATGATCCCAAGAGCGCACCGATGTATTTTTGTGCTGAACGAACTCCCTGATTTACATGCTCGAATCCAAGTATCTTTATTTTCTATTCTTCAGGAAAAAGAAATTCAAATCCGAGGATTCCAACTCCGACTCCCCATCAATCCGTATTTCGTATTTACCGCAAATCCCGAAGACTACACCAATAGGGGAAGTATTGTGACTCCATTAAAAGACCGTATTGGCTCTCAAATCCTAACACACTACCCCCATACGGTTGCTATTGCAAAAGAAATTACGCGTCAAGAAGCTAAAGCAGCAACCGATCGTTTGGTACAAATACATGTTCCCGAACTTGCACGAGACCTGATAGAACAAATCGGTTTTGAAGCCAGACGCAGCGAATTTGTGGATACCAAAAGCGGAGTCTCGGCCCGTATGAGTATTGCTGCATTTGAAAATCTTATGAGCACTGCCGAAAGACGTTGCATTCTCAATGGACATCAAGAAACTAGCTTGAGACTGATAGACTTTATGGGAATAAGCTCCGCACTTAACGGCAAAGTGGAGTTGGCCTATGAAGGAGAACAAGAGGGTGCAGAGCAAATTTCGTTTCACTTGATAACTGCTGCCATTAAAACTTTGTTTCCACAGTATTTCCCTAAAATTGAAAAACTCGAAAAATCCGGAGAACCCACCGCTTATGACGAATTATTGCAATGGTTCTTAAAGGATAATGAACTGTATTTAGATGCCGATGCCGACGATGGAAGTTTTCAAGATACCTTAAATCAAATTCCAGCTCTTGACACTTTGATGGAAAAGCACCAACCCTTGATAGAAAAACAAGACCAAAGCTTCTTTAAGGAATTTATTTTGTGGGGGCTTGAGGGAAACCAGAAATTGAGCAAATACAAAACTCTTGCTGGAGTACAATTCAAAGATGCCTTGGGGCGATATATCGAAAATCTATAACAGATCCCTACGCATACTCGCAATAGTCGTTTTTTCTAAAATAGCTAAGGTCTGATCCCGAATGGCTTCAAATGCGGGCTTAATAGTACACTGATCTTCCTCACACTCTTCGCAACTGTGATAGTAGTTTAGAGATATACACGGCAAAAGAGCTATGGGACCATCCATTTGTCGCATAATTTCAACCAATGGAATCTCCTCTGGCTTTTTTAATAAGCGATAACCCCCTTGGGCTCCCCTTCGACTTTGTACCCATTGGAAATTTCGAAGATCACGCAAAATAGCCTCTAGAAATTTTTTGGGAATTCCTTCTTTTTCTGCAATCTCAGACGAAAAAACCGAACGGTCATTTTCTTGTTGCTCTGCCAAATAAAGCAGTGCTTTGATTGCGTATTTACATTTTTTTGATATCACTTTTCAAAAATATGAAAAAATGAATGAATACATTTCCTATGTATTTGGTAGGAATTGTAGGTTTGTAGTACATTTGCACAACCGAATCATCTATATCATGTTAATAGATATCATTTTTAACGACTCCAAAAACCGTCAAAAAAACAAAGCCATTGGCGGTCGAGAACATCTTTCTAGAAGTGTTGTTAAGGCCATTAGCTGGAGACTTTTAGGAACTTTAGACACCATAATGATTGCGTTTTTTATTACGGGCACCCTTGGCCAAGCGCTTTCTATTGGACTTATTGAATGGGTCACTAAAATAATTCTCTACTTCCTTCATGAACGCCTTTGGAATCGAATCCAATGGGGTCGAACAACTCCTTCAAAAAAATAATTATGCAACCATTAATCGATGACCTAAATAAGACATTTAAGGCTATTCCTACGGCTGAGGGTCTTCATAAAATATTAGATTACAAGTTTGGAAATATTGCTTTTTCAACTTCCTTGGGTCAAGAAGATCAGGTCATTACGGACATGATTTTCGGACAAAAACTTCCAATTCAGGTTTTCACACTAGATACCGGAAGACTTTTCGAAGAGAGTTGGGAAGTATATCAAAAGACCGTTAAAAAGTATAACCAACAAATACAAGTATATAGCCCCAATACAGAGGCTGTTCAGGAGCTACTTACTCAAAAAGGGGCATTTAGTTTTTACGATAGCGTCGAAAACCGTAAAGAGTGCTGTCGAGTCAGGAAAGTAGAACCCTTACAACGGGCTCTTCAAAACGTAAATGTTTGGATCACAGGACTACGCGCAGAACAAAGCAATCATCGCCAAGAACTGCAGCTATTTAGCTACGATGATGCCTTTGGGTTGATCAAATTTAATCCACTAGCCCATTGGACATTGGAAGAAGTCGAACACTATTTAGAACAGCATAAAGTCCCACAAAACAGCCTTCATCAAAAAGGATTTAAAAGCATTGGTTGTGCTCCTTGTACTCGAGCCATTCAACCAGATGAAGATATCCGTGCCGGACGTTGGTGGTGGGAGAACTCCAAAAAAGAATGTGGATTACACCTTCAAAATTCTGCTTCATGAATCTACAAACACACCTAGAAGACGAGGCTATATACATCCTTCGGGAGGTTGCTAGTCAATTCGAAAAACCAGCTTTACTATTCTCGGGAGGAAAAGACTCCATCGTTCTTTTGCATCTATGCAAAAAAGCTTTTGCTCCAGCCGCTATTCCGTTTCCCTTGGTTCATGTGGATACCGGACATAATTTTCCGGAAACTCTAAGCATGCGTGACCATTTAATTGAAAAATATAAGGTTCAATTGGAAGTAGGCTATGTTCAAGAAAGTATCGATAGCGGAACCGTACGCGAAGAAACTGGAAAATATGCTAGCCGGAATAGCCTGCAAACCACAACCCTCCTAGAAACCATCGAACGCTTACAACTGGACTGTTGTATTGGCGGTGCACGTCGAGATGAAGAAAAAGCTCGGGCCAAAGAACGTATTTTTTCGGTCCGTGATGATTTTGGCCAATGGAATGAAAAGAGCCAACGACCCGAATTATTTGATATGCTCAACGGGAATATCTTCCCCGGAGAAAACATTCGAGCCTTCCCAATAAGTAATTGGACCGAATTAGATGTGTGGAAATATATTCAAGCGGAGGAGTTGGAGATTCCATCCATCTATTTTGCGCATCAACGACAAGTTTATTTAAGAGATGGGCAGTGGATGCCAACAACCGACTTTACTGAACTTGATGCGAGCACCCCAGTAGAAACACACGAAGTTCGTTTCAGAACTGTAGGTGATATGAGTTGTACCGCGGCTGTGGTTTCCAAAGCTCAAAGCATCTCCGAAATAATTCGAGAGATTGAACAATCCGAATTTTCGGAACGTGGAGCTCGCATGGACGATAAACGCTCGGAGGGAGCAATGGAAGAACGGAAAAAAGTCGGATACTTTTAAACTTAAATCATGGACGTATTACAATTAGTCACCGCCGGAAGTGTGGATGACGGGAAAAGTACTCTTATCGGTCGCCTGCTGTATGAAACTCGATCGCTTAAAGCAGATCAGCTCGAACATATTGAATCCAAAAGTAAAGCTCTAGGTTATGACTACTTAGACTTTTCGTTAGCTACGGATGGACTTTTGACCGAGAGAGAACAAGGGATTACGATAGACATCTCACATATTTATTGCCAGTTGAAAAATCGTAGACTGGTTATTGCCGATGCACCAGGACACGAAGAATATACCCGAAATATGGTTACGGGTGCTTCTAATGCTTCTTTGGCCATCTTATTAATCGACGCTCGAAAAGGTGTTTTGGAGCAAACCAAAAGACATCTTTATATCACGCAACTCATGGGGATTTCTCAACTCATTTTTGCCGTGAATAAAATGGATCTTATCGATTATGACGAACATGTTTTTGCGGAAATTCGCGAAGCCTTATTGTCCCTCATAAAAGATCCCTCTGGACTAGAACTTTCATTTGTCCCGCTATCGGCTTTAGAAGGAGAGAATATCGCCGAGCCCAGTACTCAAATGCCTTGGTATGAAGGGCCTTCCTTATTACAATTATTGGAGGAAACCAATCCCCAGGAAAAACAAAGCTCCAAAAATGCCTTTGAAGTACAATACGTGATTCGGCCCAAAAGGCATCAACTGCACGACTACAGAGGTTTTGCCGGAAAAGTGTGCTCCGGAAGTTTGTCGGTTGGAGACCCCGTTTGGGTTTTACCCAGTGGCACCAAAACGACTATTGAAAAAATCGAACGCTACGAAACTCAAGTGGATACAATTCAGGCTCCCCAAAACGCAACTCTGCTCCTAAAAGATGAAGTGGATAGTTCCCGAGGAGGCATTATTGTTTTGGAGGATCCCTCAGGAGAGCCATCGAAAAATCTAAAAGCTAAGGTGTGTTGGATGCAGAAAGATGCCCTCCGATCCAATACACGCTATTGGATCCAATTAGGGGTTCAAAAAGTTCAAGCAAAAATTGGAACCATAAATAGTCGTGTTGATTTGGAAAGCTGGGATGAAACCAGTGCCTCTGCTCTTGAGCTAAATGATATCGGTGAAGTAGATATTCGGACGGCACAGCCCCTGTTTTTTGAACCTTACAAAACCAATCCAAAATTGGGTGCATTTATATTAATTGACCCGCAAACCAATAATACGGCCGGTGTTGGCTTTATTCAATAATCAACGTTAGATCCCTATGCAAAGTTTTAGAACAGAGCTGGAAAATCCAGTAGTAGAAAAGGATATTCTTGAATTAGAACGCAAAATTTTTACTTTCCGTAACAATCAAATGGATGGTGAAAAATTCCGGAGTCTTCGTCTAGCCCGTGGCGTTTACGGTCAGCGTCAAGAAGGGGTTCAAATGGTACGTATCAAACTCCCAATGGGTAAAATATCGGCTCAACAATGGCGTCGTATTGCTTCCGTTGCACACCGATATGGGAACGGAAATCTGCACTTGACAACACGGCAAGATATTCAGCTCCACTACGTAAAATTAGACGACACGCCTACCCTTTGGGCAGAACTTGAACAAGACGATATTACCATGAGAGAAGCTTGTGGTAATACCATTCGAAATATCACAACATCACATGTTGCGGGGATCGATCCAAAAGAAGCTTTCGATCCTACTCCTTATGCCGATGCTGTATTTAACTATTTTTTGAGAAACCCTATTTGTCAAGATATGGGTCGAAAAATCAAAATCTCATTTTCTTCTAGCCCACAAGATCGAGCCTATAGCTTTGTTCACGATTTAGGATTTATTCCTAAAATAGAAAATGGAAACCGAGGCTTTCAAATTCTTTTAGGGGGTGGAATTGGGGCTCAACCCATACATGCTCAAGAGGTTTACAGTTTTTTAAAGGTGGAGGAAACCATCCCATTTATGGAGGCTGTCATTCGAGTTTTTGATCGTTATGGAGAACGTAATCGAAGAAACAAAGCTCGACTTAAGTTTTTGGTTCAAAGTTGGGGGATCGAAAAGTTTTTAGAAGCTGTCGCCTCTGAAGTTAAAGGACTGCCGCAAGAAGAATATCCTATTCATGTAGAAGAAGAATCTATTCAACTTCCAGCGGAACTTACTGCAGATACCTTAGATATCGATGCTGCCTTCGAACGGTGGAAAGCAACTAATGTTTTTCCACAAAAACAGGCCGGTCTGTTCTCCGTTGGTATTCCTATAGCCCAAGGAAATATCCCATGGGAGCGGGTCGAGTCCTTAGCTCAGATAATTGAAACCTATACCGGAAATGACACCCGCCTAACGATAGGACAAAGTGTTTTCCTAAGACATGTCCCCGAAACACACCTGCCACAGCTTTATAAAGCTTTAAAAGAAAACGATTGGGCTCGTGCCGGTTTTCATAAAGTAAACGACATCGTTGCTTGTCCTGGAACAGATACATGTAACCTAGGAATTGGAAGCAGTATGGGACTTTCCGAAGAACTCCAACGGGTATTGGAAACGGACTACCCTGAAATGTTATCTGAAGAAGATTTGGAGATTAAAATCAGTGGTTGTATGAACGCTTGTGGACAGCATACCCTAGCCCAAATTGGATTTCAGGGGATGTCCATTAAAGTGGGAACCCAAACAGCACCTGCAACACAGATCCTCTTAGGGGGTGGAAGACTTGGAGAAGGCAAAGGACGCTTCGCAGATAAGGTGCTAAAAGTTCCTGCACGTAAAAGTCCTGAGGCTTTGCGTTGGATTTTAGACCACTTTAAATCCCATCGAAACCCAGGCGAAGCTTTCAATCCCTACTACGATCGGTTCGGGAAGAACTTTTTTTATCAAGGCTTAAAACACCTAAGCGAGACCGAAGCTCTAACGCCGGAAGATTTTATTGACTGGGGAGCCGAAAAACGCTATGAAAAAGCCATTGGAATTGGCGAATGTGCTGGGGTTACCATCGATCTGATTCAAACCTTGTTTTTTGAAGCTCAAGAAGCCTTAGAGGCAGGAAAAAATGCCTTCAGCGAAAACCGATTTGCGGATGCTATTTATCAGTCCTACAATACGCAACTCAGAGCAGCCAAAGGATGGCTCACCTATTTGGAGCAAAAAACCAATAGTCAGCAAACCATTATTGAAGGATTGGATCCCAATTGTCCTGAATTCAAAGAAACTTTTGGGAGTTCTTTTGAACAATTGATTCTCAAACGCAATCAGCATGCTCCTGACGAAGCTTTTGCTAAAGCCTATTTAAACCAAGCCGAATTGATTTTGGAGTGGTTACAACAAAAACAAGCCAATGGAAAGTCATAAGGGTCACATTGTTCTCTTAGGTGCCGGACCAGGAGATCCTGAGTTGATAACACTCAAAGGTCTCAAATGTCTACGCCAGGCCGATGTTATTTTATACGACGCTTTAGTGTCTGAAGAATTACTGGATTGGAATGCTACAGCCATTAAAAAATTTGTAGGTAAACGCCGAGGGGTTCCCAGTAAATCTCAAAAAGAAATAAACGAACTAATGCTTCATTATGCCCGTTGTGGTGCCAAAGTCGTTCGACTAAAAGGAGGCGATCCAATGGTATTTGGGCGTGCTGGTGCGGAAATTTTAGAAGCCCAAAGAGAAGGGATTCCCATAGACGTTATTCCTGGCATTTCTTCCTTTTTGGGAGCTGCTGCTTCTCAAAAAATCCCTTTAACTCAAAGGGGGAATAGCCAGAGTTTTTGGGTCGTTACGGGACATACTCAAGATGGAAAAATCCCTGAGGATTTACGTCTTGCAGCTCAATCCTCTGCTACGGTAGTTGTACTGATGGGAATGAAGTTTTTAAAACAAATTCAAAAAGAATTTCTAGCACATAAGAGCTTGGATTATCCTGTAACTGTAGTTCAAAACGCGACTACTAGAGTCGAACGTAAATTAGAAACCACTCTAGAAAAGCTCAGTTCAGATGTGAAAGCTCATGGAATCGACAATCCTGCTGTCTTGATTTTTGGAACCCATAGTTTCCCAAAAAATAAATTTTCTAAATCATGGAATCAATGGATTCATGCAGAATAAACCACGGTCAACTACTACAAGGAGACTTTGATAACCGTTAAAATCCTAAAGGAATACACTCATAAATTAATTGCTACAAAATGATACGAACAGACCTTCTAATTATCGGTGCCGGCCCTGTAGGCCTCTTTACAGTTTTTGAGGCAGGACTTATGAAAATGAGATGCCACCTCATTGACGCGCTACCTCAAGCCGGAGGCCAACTCAAAGAAATTTACCCCAAAAAGCCCATCTATGACATCCCGGGATTCCCGAGTGTTTTGGCCGGTGATTTGGTTGATAATCTAATGGAACAAGCAGCTCCCTTTAAACCTGGATTTACCCTAGGCGAAAGAGCAGAAAGCATTGAAGAAACACCAGAAGGGAAGTTTTTGGTCCGTACACAACAGGGAACCCTACATGAGGCTGCTGCTGTCATTATTGCAGGTGGACTCGGAAGTTTTGAACCGAGACGTCCACAGATCGAGAATTTAAGTCGTTTAGAAAATAAGGGGATTCATTATATCGTTAAGGAACCGGAAGCCTTTTTGGATGGACCATTGGTCATTTCAGGCGGAGGTGATTCTGCTTTGGATTGGGCTATCTATTTTGCGCAACACAGTACGCACCCCATTCACTTAATACACCGCTCGGAGAGTTTTAGAGCCCATAAAGACTCCGTGTCTCAGGCTCAGGATTTAGCGGCTTCCGGTCGGATTCAACTCCATACGCATGCCGAAGTAAAAGCGGTAAGTGGTGAAACTACTCTCGAAGAAGTTAGTATCCACTCCAAAGAAGGAGACCCTATTCAAGTTAAAACTCCATATTGGTTACCCCTATTCGGACTTTCTCCAAAATTAGGACCTATTGCAGACTGGGATTTAGCCTTAGAAAAAAATGCAATTGTTGTTGATCACACCCTAGATTTCCAAACCAGCCGAGCGGGAATTTATGCTGTGGGAGATGTCAACCAATATCCTGGAAAATTGAAACTCATTTTATGTGGATTCCACGAAGCTACATTGGCCGTTCAAAGCGCCTATAAAAGAGTTTTCCCCGACAAACGTTTCAATATGAAATATACCACCGTTCAGGGAGTTCAAGGATTTGAAGAAAAAGAATCTGTTGTAGCCTAAGTTACCTGAGGCTTATCGGTGGGATATTTGATGTGCCATTGGTGTTCAACGATTGCTTTTAAGTATTTGACTGCAAGCATTAGATCTGCAAAACTTGTATAAAGTGGAGCTACCCCCAAGCGGATAATTTGTGGTGGACGAAAATCAGGAATCACCTGTGGATAGCCTTCCATCCCTTGTTGGAGTGCTTGGCAAATTTGCCAAGCCTGCGGGTGAGTAAGGGATATATGGGAGCCTCTATTAATAGATTTTTGAGGACTAAACAATTCAAATCCATAGGGCATTAATTCCTTTTGAAAAGCCGAAATTAAGTAGTCCGTTTGCTGAACACTCTTTTTTCGAATTGCTTCTATTCCCGCTTCTAAGGCAATGTCAACACCTGCCTCCATAGCTGCCAACGAAAGAATTTGGGGAGTCCCAGAAGCGAACCGATGGATCCCCTCAGCAGCTTTATAGGAAGTACTAAAATCAAATGGTTTGGCATGACCAAACCACCCTTGTATAGGGTTCGCTAACTCTTTTTGTAAGGATTCTCCGATATACATAAAGGCTGGAGCGCCTGGCCCTCCATTCATAAATTTATAGGTACAGCCAATGGCAGCTTTGGTTTGTGTTGCCTGAAAATCTATAGGCACAACACCCACCGCATGACTGAGATCCCAAACAATGATGCTATGGTGCGCTTGAGCCCAACGATTTAGTTCCGCCATGGGATACAAATAAGCACTTTTATAACTCACCAAACTCAGGCACACTATACAGGGCTGCTTTTGAATTTCGGCTTTAAGCGTTTCTATATCGGCTTCGAATTCTTGCCCATAGTCTACCACCAATGTTTGAGGTAACTCAAATGCTTTCTCTAAACCTTCCAATATATATAGATCGGTTGGAAAGTTGAGATTATCGGTGATGAGTCGGGTATATTTATGAGTATTTAATAGCGCATGAACGATCTGATAAAGGCGAACAGATGTCGATTCTCCAATAATTATGTTCGCTGGATTGGTTCCGAGTAATTGGGCGTATTTTCCGGCTATTCGGGGAGGGAGGTCCAACCATTGTTCGTTCCAACTGCGAATGAGACCTTGCCCCCATTGTTGTTGGAGTACTCTTTGGACGGTCGCTTGCGCTTCGAGGGGCATTTTCCCCAGAGAATTTCCATCCAGATAAACTTCCTGAGATTCTGAAAAGAACCTGTTTCTAAATTCAGCAAGAGGATCACGAGCATCCCAATCCGTTACGGAAATTGTATCATTCATCAAATGCATTTTTAATCCATGGAAAAATTTGATTCACCCAGGCCGCATATTGTTCGCCACTGGGGTGTAAACCATCGGATGCGATCCATTCGGGATGTGTTTCTAGCTGTCGAGAAATCGGGGTGATATCGATCCAATGCACATTAAAGTTTTGACATATCCGTTGGGTCGCTTGATTGTAAGCATCAATCTCTTGTGCAATTTGGGACCGATCTCTGCCGGCTGCAAAGGGCATGGCTCCCCAATCTGGGATAGAGACCACAAAAACCCTTTCCGGACGATTTCCAGACCATTCAATGGCTTGTTCCAATAAAGCTTGAAACTCGGGCTCAAAACTGGATACCGTACGCCCACGATACTGATTGTTCACCCCGATCAACAAAGAAACCCAATCATAAGGCGGGTTAAGGGCACTCGATTCCAATGCTGTTTGCAATTCGTCGGTGGTCCAGCCTGTACGCGCAATAATTTGAGGAGACTCCACTGGAATTCCCAAGGCAGACAAGGTATCTGCCAATTGTACGGGCCAGCGTTCAGTGGCTGCAACACTTTCGCCTATCGTATAGCTATCGCCAAGGGCTAAATACCGTTGGGGCTCTATTTTTTTTGAATTGGAACATCCCCAAAGAAGGCATCCTCCTAAAATAAACCCTAAAGTCCTAATGGTTAATTTCTTCACTGTTCGCAAGTTTGAGTCTAATGTAAGTTTTCGTCCGAATTAAATAAAATGAAAAATCATTTTTGTAAGTGGATCCCGAATTAGCTACATTGGAGTGGGAACCAGAACTTTTGATTTAAATTTTATGCCACCCTCTGACTCATTACTATTGGATCAAGCACAGCAGATATTAATGTCTAATAGGCAAGCGGGCGGATATACCATCCCATGTCAAGGACTCTACCCATTTCAATGGAATTGGGACTCTGGATTTATTGCTTTGGGATATGCTCATTTTAATATTGAAGCTGCAGTATCCGAAATCAAAACCTTGCTAGATGCCCAATGGTCCAATGGATTTATACCACATATTGTATTTCAACAACCCAGCGATACATATTTCCCAGGACCCGATTTTCAAAGAGCTGATCTTTCTCCCTATGCTCATCCTAAATTTTCTTCTTCTGGTATCACTCAGCCCCCAGTTCTAGGATTTGTTTTGGAGCGAATTTTTAATCAAGCTGAGGCTTCAACTCTGGATTCCTCCCTTTTAGAAGAATTGGCCCTCAAGATTTTTAAAAACATTGCGTATTTCTATCAAAATAGGGATCCCAACGACGAGGGTCTGGCGTTTATTTTTCATAACTGGGAATCGGGAACAGATAATAGTCCTGTATGGGACGACGTATGGAAAACCATGGACGTCCCTAAATATAAAGTTCAAAGAAAGGACACCACTCATGTAAATCCAGAACTGAGACCCACACAAAGAGAGTACGATCACTATCTCTACCTTATAGACCTAGCTAAGGAATGTGGATATGTAGAAGAAGAAATTTTTAAAAGATCACCTCTGCTCATACAAGACCCTTTGTTTAATAGTATGCTTTTGGCTAGCAATGCAGCTTTAAGACGCATCTTTAAATCCTTAGGCAAACATCCCGAAAAAATATCCTATTTAGAGGAAAAATATCAGCTGGGAAAAACTTCCATGGATCAAAAATTGTATGCCCCTGATCAAGGAGCCTATGTCTATTTTGACTTGCGAAACAACAAACAGCTTCCCTACTTAAGCTCTTCTTCATACACTCCTCTAATGGCCGGAATACCTTCCCCTGAGAGGGCCTTAATTTTGGTAAAATCATTACAACAACGCTTTGCAAACGAACACTACCTCTGTGCTTCTTTTGATCCTACTCATCCTCTATTTCATCCCAAAAAATATTGGAGAGGTCCGGTTTGGATTAATCTCAATTGGATTCTCTACCAAGGATTAAAACACTATGGATTTGAAGACTTTGCTCAACGGTTAAAAACCGACACCCTACAATTGATTCAAGAAGCAGGGTTTTATGAATATTTCGACCCCCGTAAAAAGCTCAGTCCAGGACAAAAAAGAGGTTATGGAGGACAAAATTTTTCTTGGACCGCTGCTTTATTTATCGACCTTCTAAACGATCATGCAAATCCCTAAAAATACTTTATTATGAGTACTCTTGACTTTGTTATTATTGGCTTATATCTCCTTTTCTTTCTTGGGATAGGTTTCTTTTTTAAAGAAAATAAAAGTTCAAAAGACTATTTCTTAGGGGGGCGAAGTATGGGTTGGGGACCTTTGAGCTTATCAACGATGGCTACTCAACTCTCGGCCATAAGTTTTATCTCAGCACCGGCCTTTGTTGGACTAAAATCAGGAGGTGGATTGCAATGGCTGACTTATGAATTTGGGGTTCCCTTGGCAATGGCTTTTTTGATGATTGCCGTTATTCCTCCCCTTCACAAATCGGGTGTTGTAAGTGTCTATGCTTATTTAGAAAAACGGTTTGATGCATCCTCACGCTTATTGATTAGTGTGGTTTTTCAGATCAGTAGATCGGTGGCTACGGGAGTAATGGTCTATACCATGGCGCTGATTTTGCAAGCGACTATTGGAGTTGAGTTTTGGATTTCAATTGTTTTGATCGGACTGATTACTCTGATTTATTCCTACCAAGGAGGGATGAAAGCTGTCATCTGGGGAGATGTGATTCAAATGATCATCTTGGTACTAGGGATCATCATTTGCCTCATATTTGCCCTACACGAATTAGGCGGAGTCGATAATTTTTTAAGCCAGCTCGATAGAGATCGGTTGACTGTAGTTCACTTCGATAAGTGGGGAATCAACAATGCAGACGGAACCGATGCCTTTGGCTTTTGGCCCATGGTAATTGGAGGTTTTTTTCTGTATGCCTCCTACTATGGAACCGATCAGACCCAATCGCAAAGACTCCTATCGGCTCGGGATTTACCGACCATCAAAAAACTGCTTTTTGCTAATGCTTTTTTTAGATTCCCGATCACTTTACTCTATTGCATCATGGGTTTGGCCTTAGGAACTTTGTTTTATCAGGCCAGTGGATTTGAGGCTTCTATAAACGAGGTTTATCAAGCCAATATAAACTCCTTAGCGGGGAAAAAAGCAGATTTAATGGTCCCTGTTTTTATTATCAAATACCTGCCCAATGGAATTATCGGTATTCTGATCGTGTCCATTATGTCTGCTGCGATGTCTTCTTTGAGTTCTACCGTAAATTCGCTTTCGGCCGTAACTATGGAAGATTTTGTCAAAAGGTTTCGCCCCAATATGAATGATCAACAATATATCTTTGGTTCGCGTTTGTTATCTCTTTTTTGGGGGCTTGTTTGTCTGTTTTTTGCCTTTTTTGCCGGTAATATAGAAGGCACTGTAATCGAGGTTATCAATAAAATTGGCTCTGTATTTTATGGACCTATATTGGGAGCATTTATCCTGGCAATAATGACCAAAAACACCCATGCAAGAGGTGCTAATATTGGAATCCTCACGGGGGTACTCTTTAACATTTTCCTATGGCTTTATGTACCCTCCATTTTTTGGTTTTGGTGGAATGCTATTGGTTGTCTGACAACCATCGCTGTTGGAATGCTTTCCAGTCGTTTGATCCAACAAAAGGTAAACCAGGTTCAACCCATAGAATACTACGGAGGGGCAAAGGAATTGTTCCTGCTGGTCGGTTTTTTTGTTCTTATATTAGGGATTAGCCTTTTAATACCCGTATTGATCTGATGCATGTTGTTATTGTTCCCGATTCCTTTAAAGAAAATCTTACGGCTATCGAAGTTGCAGACGCCATTGGAGATGGCGTTTTAGATGTGGCTCCCCAAGCGCAAGTGTCAAAATTCCCCTTTTCAGACGGGGGCGAAGGAAGCTTGGATGTCCTTTGCAGACATGCTCAAGGAAAATTAATCTCATGCGCCACTTCAAATGCTTTAGGGGAACCCATAGAAGCCCAATACTTCTTATTCGAAGATGGACATACGGCCTGGGTAGAGCTTTCTCAAGCTGCTGGACTGGCACAAATTCTGCCCAATAAACGGAATATTTTAAAAGCGACAACCTATGGAACAGGCCTTCAGATCCGCGATGCAATCAACAAAGGATGTACCCATATTATTTTGGGAGTGGGAGGAAGCGCAACAAACGATGGCGGGGCAGGAATCTTCCAAGCCCTCGGAGGAAAACTCCTGGATCAGCAAGGGAACCCCCTGGCTTATGGCGGACAACATTTAAAAAACTTAGACCGTATCGTCCCCCCGGAATCAATGGAGCATATGCAATGGACCATTGCTTGCGATGTAGAAAACCCCTTGCTTGGACCCTATGGAGCAACCCAAACCTATGGTCCTCAAAAAGGGGCTACCCCAGATATGATTGAAGATCTAGAATTTGGTCTAACCCATTTTTCCAACTTAATTTTTCAACGGTACAATCGAGACATTCGCTCATTAAAAGGCGGTGGTGCAGCTGGCGGGACAGCAGCAGGGATGTTCGGTTTTGTTAACGCAACTGTAAAATCCGGATTTTCTTTATTGGCACAAATGACCGCTTTGGAACGCATTCTGTCTCAAGCAGACTTGATATATACTGGGGAAGGTAAAATCGATGCCCAATCCCTCCACGGTAAACTTACGGTTGCTGTAGCCCGTTTGGGAAAAAAACACAAGATTCCTGTCATCGGACTCGGAGGAACAATCGAAGGTCCTTACGACACCCTTTATCAGGAGGGGTTTAGCGGAATCTTCTCTATCCAAAAGGGTCCCATTTCTCTCGAAGAATCGAAAACGAATGCCTCTCAACTCCTCCGGGATGCCAGTAGCAGGATAACACAGCTGTATGCACTGGCCAAGCCCTAACGGCCCCTCAATTCCGTAGGCAACTCCAAAAAGATACAGACAAAAAAAAGGGATTACAGAACTGTAATCCCTTTAGCAAGTTGGCCCACTAGGGCTCGAACCTAGACTCTTCTGAACCAAAATCAGACGTGTTGCCAGTTACACCATGGGCCATTGCGGATGCAAATTTAAATGTTTTTTAAAAAATAGCCTAACGGGAATAAAAATTAATGCTCTGAATCAAAATAGTATTGAAAATTAGGGGAAGAGGAATTCTTTTGGATAGGTTCTTTGGAGGATTAATGTGTAATTTAGGCGTAAAATTTTTGGAATGGATCGGCAGCGATTTAGTTTTTGGAATAGAATTACCGGCGGTAGTGTATTTAGTATTGCGTTAACCACTTTTTGGCTTACGGTAGAGCCTACGGCCAGCTTTTGGGATTGTGCAGAATATATTGCCACCTCAGCAAAACTCCAAATTGGACACCCTCCAGGGGCGCCATTTTTTCAGATGATGGGAGCCTTTTTCTCCATCTTTGCTACTTCCCCAGAAAATATCGCCTATAGTGTCAACCTGATGTCGGTATTCTCTAGTGCCTTTACCATTCTATTTCTCTATTTAACCCTGAGCCTTCTTCTGCGGAAACTCCCACAATTTCAAAACTTGAACGATCGAAGTTCACAAATCACTTTTTTTGGAAGTGCGGCTTTGGGTGCTTTAGCGTTTTGTTTTTCGGATAGTTTTTGGTTCAATGCTGTAGAAGCCGAAGTTTATGCCATGGCCACCTGTATTTTAGCCCTTCTTTTTTGGTTGGGCTTACGTTGGGAAGCTGACATGGACGAGCCCAATGGTGACCGATGGTTATTACTTATCGCTTTTGTTATTGGTCTTTCCTTTGGAGTCCACTTTATGGGACTCCTAACCCTGCCAGCTATTGGCATGATCTATTATTTTAAAAAATATTCAAAACCTACGCTTCAAGGTTTTTTGACTGCCAATATTCTTTCGGTAGCTGTTTTACTGTTTATCTTTAAGTTATTACTTCCGCTAACGCTGGCCTTTTTTGGGAAATCGGAAGTCTTCTTTGTAAATACTTTTGGACTGCCTTTCAATAGCGGAACCATAATTGCGGGCTTGGCTTTTGTATTGTTTTTTGTTTATGCCTTACGTCTTACGCGATCTCGTGGATGGATTCAAGCCAATACTTTGATCCTTTGTACCATGTTTTTATTGATTGGTTTTTCCTCTTGGATTATGATTCCAATTCGAGCCAATGCCAATACCGTAATCAATGAAAACAATCCCTCGGATGCACGCCAACTGTTAGCCTATTACAACTTGGAACAGTACCCGGAAACGCATTTATTTTTTGGACCGATGTTTTCTGACATCTACGCTGGACAAGACGACTTGGAGCCCTACACAGACGAAAAACCCAAATATGAGCAAGATCACAAAACGGGAAAATATGTCATCGTAAACCATTGGGAAAACGCTCGGGTCAATTCCAATGCCAAACACAGAGGGCTTTTACCTCGACTTTGGAGCACCGAACACGCGGGGAATTATATGAACTTCACCCAGCCTTTAGATTTTCAAATTGCCGCACCTTTTCGAAATTCTGAAGCCCTCCAACAACGGGTCAATGAATTTCGTCAAGAAGCAGCAGAAGGATTAGCCGATGGAGATGCCTATCATCAATTCTTTAAAACCTTAGGCCCCTACCTAGAAATTGAAAAGCCAAGCTTTTGGAGTAACCTGCAATTTCTTTTTAACTATCAAGTCAACTATATGTACTGGCGCTACTTTATGTGGAATTTTGCTGGCCGCCAAAACGATATACAAGGAGACTATACCGTACTTCATGGAAACTGGCTCAGCGGTATCCCGCTAGTGGACGAAATACGTCTGGGCAATCAGGATCAACTCCCTACAGACGCCCAAAACAACAAAGCCCGAAACACCTATTACCTACTCCCCCTACTTTTAGGGATATTTGGCCTGTACTTCCTCTATTCCCAAGATCCGAAACGTTTTTGGGTGCTGCTGCTCTTTTTCTTGTTTACGGGATTGGCATTAAAAGTATATCTAAACGAACGCCCATTTGAACCTCGTGAAAGAGACTATGCTTTGGTCGGATCCTTTTATGTTTTTTGTATCTGGATAGGAATGGGGGCTTTTGCTTTAGCGCATAAAGCTGGCCAATGGATCAAACAGCAATGGGCCCAACCCGCAGCCATTGCTCTTTGCTTTTTTGCTGTACCCTTGCTGATGGCTTCCGAAAACTGGGACGATCACGACAGATCCAATCGCTATACCGCTCAAGCGGTCGCTAGAGGATATCTGACCTCCATCCAAAAAGACGCTGGGGCAATGATATTTTCCATTGGGGACAACGATACTTTTGCCCTCTGGTATGCGCAGGACATCGAAGGATATAGAACTGATGTACGTACCATAAACACCAGTTTATTCGCTACCGATTGGTATATCGACCAAATGAAGCGCAAAACCTATGAGAGCGATCCCATTCCCTCTCAAATTACCCACGACCGCTATGCCTACGGGACTCGCGACTACCTAAAATATGAAGCCATTATTGATAGCGTCCGGTGGGATATCAAAGATTTTGTGAATTGGGTAAGTTCCGATCATCCGCGAACAAAATATAAAACCTTGATCCTTCAATCCGGGGGAGATCCGAACCAGTACCCCAAAGGAACTCAAGAAATGGTATACTACCCTACCAACAAAATTCGAGTGCCAGTAAACAAGGAAAATGTATTGCGTTCGGGCTTGGTAAAACCTGAAAATGCAGATTTAATTGTTCCCTATATCGATATCGATTTACCCGAATCTGGCATCACCAAAAACCAGATGATGATGCTGGATATCTTAGCGAACAACGATTGGAAAAGACCGATCTATTTTACAGGAGGGAGTTATGAAGCCTCCGAATATATGTGGATGAAAGAGTATCTAGAATTGGAGGGCTTGGTGTATAAGCTGGTCCCTATTCGGACAGAACTCAGTAAAAATAATCCGTATTTGATGGGGCGTTTAGACAGTCAGAATATGTATGCCGCCGTACAAAAATGGGATTGGGGTAATAGTCAAGACCCCGGAATTTATCACGACCCTGAAACGAGAAAAAACAGCATTACCTATCGCTCGAACTTAGCCCGATTGGCAGAACAACTCATCAATGAGGGGCAAAAGGAAAAAGCCATGGAAATCATCGATCTAGCTCTAGAAAAAATGCCGGTAGATTTCTTCGGATACTACAGTCTTTTGGTACCCTTTGTGGACGGCTACTATCGTTTGGGAGCTATAGATAAAGCACGTACACTTTCCCGACAATTGGCGCAAAAACACCAAGAGCGATTGCGCTATTTTAACAGCTTATCTCCAGAGCTTCAATACAATTTAGGACAAGAGGTCATTACGGATATCGAACGTTTTAGAACTCTAGTAGAGGCTACATTAGAACACGAAGACAGTGATTTATTAGCCACCCAATTGGACGATTTTATTCAGGCAGCTCAGCCCTTCAGTTACCTCTATGGCACTTTTGATTTTTATCTTCCCTTACGAGATGCTGCTGAAGGCTACTATATAGCTGAGCAACCCCAAAAGGCACAGGCTTTATTAGAAAAAATCACGCTCGCATTCGAAGAACGAATGCAAGTGTATGCCGGTATTTCTAAAGAGGCTCGTGTCTATTATATGGACCGAATCAAGTCGGACATCATCGAGTTTAGACGGGTGGTGTTTATCGCCCAAGCCAACGATTCAAGTTCTTTTGGAAGCACTTTAGAAAAGCGATTCAACAAAAGCTTAAGCTTTATGACGGAGGAAGAATTTGTGGGAAGCCCTACAGGTGATCCTGAAGTAGAGTAATCAGCGTATTGGCATCTTGATCGCCACTTTGACGCCAAACCATTTCGTTGCGTTTGTAGATCATCAAGGTAGGTAAGACCTTAACTCTAAGGGCTGTGGCTAACTTTTGGTTTTTATCAATTTCGATTTTGATGACCTTGGCGCGATCTCCCAGCGCTGCGGCTACATCCTTCAGGATGGGATGCATCTGAACAGAGAGGTCGTCGAACTGTTTGTAAAACACTAACAAGAGTGGTATTTGTTCGTCTAATAACTCGCCAAACTTAGACATAGGATAGGCTTGATGTTCCAGTTGTTGAACAAAAGTAAACAATTTTTTGAGCTCTGCTACGCACCTCTAAGTTCTAGGAGGGTGATCTCTGGCCACATCCCCACACGTCCAGGGTATGCCAGATAGCCAAATCCACGATTCACATGCAACCATTGATCGGCTTTTTTGTAAAGGCCAACCCACTGTTTGTATCGCCATTGTACCGGACTCCATTTAAACCATCCGGGAATTTCAATCCCAAATTGCATCCCGTGCGTGTGGCCGCTAAGGGTCATTTCAAAAGGCATGGGATGAGGTAAAACCTCGGCTTCCCAATGCGAAGGATCGTGACTCATCAATATTTTAAAATCATCGGGGCGGATTTGAGCTGTAGCCCGATTGAGGTCTCCCGCTTTTTTAAAGCCCCCTTTTCCCCAATTTTCGACCCCTACAATAGCGATTCGATCGGTATCTCTTTCTAGAACGACAGCTTCATTACACAACAGCCGGAATCCCATCTGTGCTTGTAGGGATTTTAAGCGCTCTAGGTTTGCTACTTTTTCTTCTGGACTGCCCCATGCCACATAATCTCCATAATCGTGATTCCCCAAAACAGAAAACTTCCCCAGAGGCGCAGTAAGCTGACCTAAAGCCTCTACCCAAGGCTCGGCCTCTGTAGCTTTATTGTTGACCATATCTCCGGTAAACAAAATTACATCGGCTTGTTGTTTTTGAATGAGGTCTAAGCCGTATTGGACTTTGGCTGGATCATCGAAACTTCCGGCATGAAAATCTGATATCTGAAGTACTTTAAGCCCTTCAAATGCTTTGGGAAGATTAGGGAAGTTTAGGGTGTAGTGTAGAACTTTATAATTATACCTGCCCTTAAACATACCGTAGAGTAAAGCCCCAAACGGAATGGCCCCCAATCCTAATGCAATTTGTGCTAGAAATTTTCGCCGGCTTGGAAAATAGTCGGTCTGGGATTGTTGTGTAAAAAAGCGATATATGGCTTGTGGAATCCGGAAGATATCCTCTGTTACCAAAAACAAAAGAGCTACCATTTGGAACGCAAACAGAGCAAAAAAGACACCCATCACATAGCTCATACGGCGATTGATGCCTTGGGCTTGATTTTGGAGTTCAAATGCCTGATAAATCAGCGCCCCGTAGATACAAAATACAAGAGCGATATAAGCGATCCACAGCCAACGGTTTTGACTTACCGTTCTTACGATTTGAAAAATATAATACTGGAATAAAAGCGTGCATGCGATAAATATAAACAGGCGCATATAACTTAGGCATTGAATCCGGCCAAGCGGTCGGAAAGGGTTTTGGCTTGTCCATCGGATAGGCTGGCAACAAAGCAACAGACTTCCAATAAAGTGGTGTATATATCTTTTTTGGGAAGCGCTATTTGTTCCGGAATATGACCTAATAACAAACGATCGTAATTGGTTTCGTTCCCTTCCATCGCTCGTACTGCAGCAGGCACAAAAGCCTCTAAAAGTCGGCTAATGACCCGATAGCCCACAATTTCTTTCTCCCGGACCTCATCGGACTGATAGATCCGTTGAACACTTAAACGTATAATATCATCGATTTGAGCTTTGTAAGGACTTTTGTCTAAAAGTGCATGCGTATAGGTGCCTGAAAGAATAGCGGTCTGATGCTCCACAAAGGTTTGTACACTATCTTCAATAAGACTATGAATTGCCAATGCTCTGAGATAACTGAGGCGTTGCCTTTTAAAGCCGAGCTGACTATACTTTTGCTGATCCATCCGATCCCGAACCAGATTGAGTAAATATTCTAAAGCATAGTCTTCTGAAATCCATCCCAGATTAATTCCGTCTTCAAA
>WTJH01000111.1 GCA_011524915.1 Flavobacteriales bacterium
AGGGAAGAAAACATGACACTAATGGCCAGCCGGAACTTGGTTAACTCCAAAAAATCCGATACAAAAGATCGTTGGTCGGTTTTTGAGATATTCGTGGCTTGCATCTTCATCAAATCAGTCTAGTGTGCAAAGATAGGTTGCGCACCTAGCATATGCAATTGCCATAAACGAAAAATCCCGAGCGATGCCCGGGATTTGTATTTATTGTAGTCTAAAGGTGATTGGGATACTGAAGGGAACCCGTACCGGGCGTCCTCTTTGCTTCCCTGGAGTCATCTTTGGCAAGCGACCAATGATTCGGGCGGCTTCCTTTTCTAGGTTTTTATCCGGTCCACGCATGCGAACTCCGGTAATGGAACCATCCTTGTCTATGATAAAACTTACATATACACGTCCTTGGATTCCCATTTCCTGGGCAATCTCCGGATAGCGGAAATTTTTGCGAATGTGTTTGTTGATTTTGTCTTGGAAACACGCTCGACGCTCCGACTTTTTAACACGCTCACATCCAGGATAGATTGGCACGTCTTCGATCACCGCAAAGGGTACATCAAGGTCTTCTTCGACTTCTTCGATCTCTACATCTTCTACCTCGACAATTTCTTCTTGGTCGGTTTCAGTAGATTCTATCACCGTTTCTTCCACTTCTTCTTCGTCTTCCACGACTTCAATCACTTCAGGTGCTGGCGGTGGAGGTGGTGGTGGCGGTGGCGTTTTAAGTTGCTCTGTAATTGGCACTTCTTCGTCATCTTCATCTTCGACATTAAGAGCTTCATAGCCATACAAGCTTTTATCGTAGGTTTTCCACTCGATAGCTTGCCATGTAATGAATAATATGGACGCAAGTCCTATAACAAAGTATAGACTTGAATTACGCGACAGATCGGCTTTTGGATTTTTCTTCGGCTGCATAAGCGTCTGGTAAATATATTGATTTAGAAAACGTGACTAAACTATGAAAAAAAACCGATATCCAGCCGCATGAACTCTATAGAATTCTGTTAAAAGATCTCAGGGGGTCTGTTGTAAACGAAATGTTATGGGTACACTAAACGGCACTCGAACGGGTTTTCCCCGTTGCTTTCCCGGAATCATCTGAGGTAAAGCGATGATAATGCGCTCTGCTTCTTGAGTCAGACTTTTATCCGGACCTCGAGATCGAATATTGACAATAAACCCATCTTTGGCGATGACAAAGGACACATAGACTTTCCCCTGTATCCCAAGATGTTGTGCGACTTTAGGATATTCGAAGGTCCTACGTATGTGTTGATCGATTTTTTCTTGAAAGCATTCCCTTCTTTGGGTTTTAGGAACATCTTCACATCCCGGAAATATGGGAACGTCTTCAATAATTGCAAAAGGGATATCTTCATCAATAAACTCCTCTATGACATCGACATGTTCTACATCCACAAAAATTATTTCGTCCTGGTTGGTTTCGGTCGAAAGAATAACGGTTTTGATGATCTCAACTTCGTTATCCACCACATGTATAATTTCCGGTGCAGGCGGTGGTGGCGGTGGCGGAGTTGGCGGTTTGAGGTGATCAGTTATGGGAATTTCTTCTTCTTCCTGTTGCTCAACCTTTAAACGTTCGTAGTCGAACACTTTTTTTCGATAATTTTTCCATTCGATTGCTTGCCAAGAGAGAAATAATGTCAACGCCAAGCCGAAGGAAAAGAAGATACCACTATAGCGGTTAAGGTCGTGATTGGGGTTTTTTTTGGGCTTCATTCGTAAGATATTTTGGGGGGAAGACCATATGTAATCTTCTTACACCATAATATACGAAAAAAATTCCAAAACAGTTGGCTGTAAAGTCCCAAAAGTCTCCGGTTCGCCCCAAGTCCATTTGCCACTGTAAAAGCTCCATAAGACCGCTATAAGCAGCGATTGTACAAGCTCCATATATATGAACCTTTGGAGAATAGTCTTTAAAATAGCCGAGCCAATAGGCAAAAAAGAGGAGTCCGTAGGAGAAAAAGTGAACCGCTTTATCCAGATGCGGTATGGAAGGAACCTTGGTAGGATCGCCTGAAGTTAAGCTCAGACCCAAAGAGGCTAGCGTAAGACCAACGGCAATAGCTTTCCAGATTTTAAGCTCCAATAAGTGCTTGATAAGCTGCTGCATCTAGAAGAGCACTAGTATCTGCATCGGAGTCCAATTGGATTTTGATCATCCATCCGTTTTCGTAGGGGCTTTCATTGACATCTTCGGGACGATCTTCCAGGGCTTCGTTAAACTCGATTATCTCCCCTGTTAAAGGCATGAATAGATCCGAAACCGTTTTTACTGCTTCCACCGTTCCAAAGACTTCCTCTGCTTCCAGGGTTTCCCCAGCGGTTTCTACTTCTACATAAACAATATCACCTAATTCTCCCTGAGCAAAATCTGTGATCCCCACGGTTGCAATATTACCCTCGATTCTGATCCATTCGTGATCTTTGGTGTAACGTAAGTCTGTTGGAATATTCATCTACTTTTTTTTTACGAAAGTAGCAGAATTTCTGCAAGAGCAAAACTCTAGTTTCCAAAATTATATCGGATGGTAAATCCAGACCGAATACTGGTTTGTGGAAAGGCCGTAGATACCGCGAATTCGGAAAAATTATGATCGTAAAAGAATAATGCAGTCAGGTTTTTAGACATGGCATAGTCTGCGGTAAACTTGATCGACATTTGCGTTTGGCCTGCGGTCACCTGATTGTTGTCGTATTCCAAGTTTCTCAATACCGTTAGATTGGTTCGATAACTGACATCTGCTTTCAGGTTTAGATCTCCACTTAAGGTGACTCTCCGCCCTCCAAAACGTGTACGCCAACGCAGGTCTTTTAGGCGATAGCCCGCCCCCATAATGAATTCGTTCCCGCTGGTCTCCGTCAATAAACTATTGTCTAAGCTCAAAGAGAGTGCCCGATCGCGCTTCATCTCCATCAAGAGATTTAAAGAGTTTTTGAGTTCAAAATCGACTCGGATCAAAGGATTGAATTGCTCCACCAAGTTGATGTTTGCATAGATACGTTCCGAAAGAATATTCCCGGAAGGATCCTTTTGAAGGGGTAGTTCTGGGTTGTAATCCAAATTGGTCCGGAAGCTATTTAAGGTCAGGCTCGAACGATAGCCATGACTCAGAGAAAAACGATTGAAAATTTTCTGAAGAGATTTCATCTGCATCAGACCTGTATACTTAAGGTTCCAATTGGGAACGGGAGTTTTACGGACAGGACTCAAATCCATTCGATTGGGATCAGATCCCGTATAAGCGGCCAAAAATGCTCCAATTAACACATCTTGTTGATTGGGGCCATAGCCTTCTGGAAAATCCGTTGAAGCTGCTGTTCCCCCCGCGAGACGGTTGGCAATCGTGGCTCGATATTCACGGAAGCGTTCAAAATTGGGATTGAAGTCTTTATCTACTTTTCTAAAGGCCGTTTTAATCAAAACCGTGGATATTCCGAAGTTTCCAAAAGTATTGGGATTCAGAGACTCATACTGCCCTTGATTCACTCGGAAGTTCTCGTTTGTGGTTTCGGAATAATTGCGTTCTGCATTCAGATCCAATAAAAGTCCTTTTAATGGCTGTAGCTGAGCCGAAAGGGTGAGTTTACTGTTGTGTACTTTGTTAAAGGTTGGATTAAAATCCGGAAATTCTGTTAACCACCCGCGTTGAGCTGTAGCATATCGGATATCCGACTGATCTCCAAAAATAAATTGCCATTGAGGAATATTCCATTGACCAAAACCTATTTGAGGCAAATAGCCCGGGAGGACTGTCCCATTATTTTCGGCATAGTTGAATTGAACTCTTTTAAATTTATCTAAAACCCCCACGACCCCTTTAAGTACTTTTTTAAGGGCTTCGGACTTGGACTTAGAAGTATCCTGTACGGCTGTTTTTTGCTCTAGCCGTTGATTGAAAGCACTTTTTTTAGGCTTAATTCCCAAGGCTGTGTACAAACGTTCGAAGCTTAAATTCCCAGATAAAGTTTTGGTGTTTGCATTCTGAACCGTATTGACAATCCCCAGGGTTTCTCCGCTTTCTGCACGAACATCGCTAAGCACGTCTGATCCGCGCTGCCAGTTAAAATCAGCAGTATAGTTATAAGTAGCGTTAATAAAGCTCAGAATTGGGATGTATTGGAAAGGCAAACGATAATTCAGACTTAAGGTTTGGAAGTATTGGTTCGGGCTACCCATATTCCAAACACCTTCCCAAATTTCTTTTTGTGGCGCATCGCTGGTAGCCAATTCTGTTTCTGAAAATTTGAGAATATTGTTGGTAGACCCCGTAAAATTCAGACGCAAAGATTGGGTCAGGTTGTAATTGAGATTGTATTGCCAATCGAACAAAAAGTTGCGTTGTTGTAAACTGGGCAGGGCTCTCTGAATCGATTGCTCGACTCCTGGCTGATAGACTTCTCGGAATTTTTGATGGGTTAAATTTCGATTCACCTGAGACTGAAGCGACACATTGGTGGGCAGTAAATTAAAGTTGAATTGCTGCAACCACAACAAATATTTTTTCTTGAGAAACTTGGTGTTTTTAAAGGGCTGAATCTCTTTTTTGGGGAAACTATACTGATAGTTAGCTCCTAAATTCATCTGAATTTGTTGCTGATCTTCAATCTCGAAGTTTCTACTGGCCACTCGATTGTAGGCATAGGAAAAGTCAAAGTTTTCGGGACTGTAGATTCGGGTTTTTCCCTGCCCAGTTTTGTTTTTCCGAACCCCGATTAAACTGATGCTGTTGCGTTCCGAATATTCTACGGCTTGCTCTTCGATACGTTGCCGTTCTTGAGGGGTATCGGCGGTTTCCAGACGATCTTGCAATTTGAGATCCTGATAAACAGGGTCGTATTCTGGACTGATGGTAGTTGCTCCCGTATTGACATTTAAAGGGATTTGCAATCCCCAGTTTTTAGGGAAAAGCTGCCCTACGTTGATGTTGGTCACCACATCGTATTGTTGCAATCCTTCACGCTGAATTTGATTCGGTGTTTGATCTAAAGCTCCAAAACCTACGGAAGTATATCGTCCCGTAGCAGAAACATCTGCAAAGTCGGCCAAGTTTACATCCAGAGCTCCCACAGCAGCCCATCCGTCTTTATTTTCAATTCCAGAAATGCGAAGTTCATTAAACCAAACTTCTCCCGAAAGATCTCCATCGTTTGGATCTCCGGGATTTTTAACCCCGATCATAAGGGTTCGAATGGCCCCTAAAGTTGGATTCCCTTTAATGGCTAGTTTATATTTCTTGTCTCCAGGAAGACGACTGATGGGATCAAATTCCTGAATACGATTCAATTCCTGATCGTAATAGGCTACACGGGCCGAACTAGCAGTACCTATGGCTTTGGATTTGATCTGGGTGAGCCATTCTAAAGGAACTTCAATAGCATTTTGTTCTGGAATCCAGACCTGCTCTGCCGTATATCGGTTGGTCGTTTCGGTATCCCATGCGGTAGGTTTTAAGGGGATTTCGATTTGGTAATAGTTATCCTTATAATCGGTTCCTAAACGGATAAAAGCAACCATGCGATTGTCGTATTCTTCTGTAGCTCCAGCCCCAGGAAGTTCGTCTCTACCCGGAAGTGATTCGGCATGTAAAAACATTCGAAGCTTTTTGTACTGCCTTAGGTCTAAATCTACATTCTTAAATACGGCGCGGGCATCTCTTGGGCGGAGCTGATTGACTCGAAACGAAAGAGCTTGCTCGTTTTGCCGAACGATGGTGTTGTTGTTGTTGACTTGTTCTCGTTGAATATCGGGAGGGAGTACATAATTGATCGGCACCCGGTTTTCGTTCTCCAATATATTAACGGTGCTGATGTCTACTGTAGTCCCTAAATGATTCAGCTCGTCAGGGTTTAATGCTTGTTGATAGCGCCTCCAATCGCCCCGAACTAAATCTAAAGTTCCAAACCGCAATACTACAGGCTGATCGAATCCTTTGACCATCATTCGCATAAACCGAACCGATCGCAGGTCGTTAATCCCATTGATGGCTTCAAAATAGGATTGGAAAGCAGTGCCTTGATAGTATTGTTTTTGAACGGGGATTTTAAATTGAATCCATCGGGTGGTCAGATTACGACCATTGGGTAATTTGACTTGAACTTCTTCCCGAACATCTGTCACAAAAGGATGATTGCCAACTTGCATCCCCTTGCGGATGGGGATCTGATAAGCAAAATAACTTTCAATCGTATTCATGCTCTGATCCCGATTGATGTCTTCGGTATCCGGTTCTGTGGTGCTTCCCCGATTGGTATCCGAAAAGGCTAAGGGAGAATTCCCTTGTGTACCATTGTAGTTTTTGTATCGCTGCAAAAGGTCTCCCGAAGCTTGAACAAAATATTCGTAATTGTCCCCTGCGGGATCGGATCCAGAATTTTCGGTGTAGATGAGCGCCTCTTCTTCGTCGGACAAACCGTCTAAACCAACATCCTGAAGGGGTCGATCTGCTGCATCTGTATTAAATGCATATAGAAGAGATTGGCCCGAAGGGACCTTTCCCCAAGGTGTTTCATAAACGGCAGTATCTGAATTGGCTCCGGGCAGTCCATTTTCAAATTGTTTGCGGCCATCGGACAAGATATCTTCAGATAAATTCCCTAAGTGAAACTCCAACTGCCCCAGATCGTCTGTTGGAGCCTCTAAATCGGAAAAGGTATCCAACAACCAAAACTCTATAAACTCTACATTAGATTGCTCAAAATTTGTGGCACTAATTGGACGCATAATGGCTCCCCAATGATTGCCTGTCTGTGCATTGAACTGTTGAGACACGGCATTGTTATAGGGGCCTTTTTCGTTTGGATAATAAGCCAAGTCCAAGGTATTTTGAACAGTGGTAGTTCCCTGAACCAAGTCTTGCTCCGGAAATATTTCCTGAATAAAAATTCGTCGAGTGGTGTTTAAAGAAATTGAATTGTTGTCCAGTTCGCTCGGACGACTGGCTGTATAAAAAATCGGGTCTATGGTGTACCAAGCCAATTTGGCTCTATGATGGCCGCGCTCTAAGCCTTGCGCCTGAGAACCTGTAACTCCTTGTATGGGCACACTGGAGAGTCGCCATGCCAGAGGAGAACGTATATCAATACTGGTCTGAGCCCCTTCAAAATCATCTATATACACACTGGCCTCCCCTTGCAGTTCTGTAAGTCTTGGATTTCCTGTTTTCAGTCGAGCTACTTCCCCTCGGAAGGATAAATAAGAAGGGGTATCGGATGCTATATTGGGCAAGCGGTTGACCAAACGGGTGAGGAACGGCAATTCGGTTGAAAAGGTGGTATTGAAACCAATCATGGTGTTATTGACGGGCTCGGTCCCATAGTTGGCTTTTTGGGTTAGGGGATTTTCACTTAAATTCAGCAGTGTTCCTCCTAAAACGAAGTTTTTACTTACCTGATGTACCACATTAACCCCAGAAAAACGTTTGGTTTGCTGATTGAAGAACGAATTGTTTTCGACAGAAATATCAATTGGGGTGTTGGAAGCTTTAAGGGCTGGATCTAAAATTTTTACCCGACCAATATCGTAGTTCACCGTATAATCCAGTCCTTCTCTCAAAATGCGTCCTCCGGCACGAACCTGTACCGACCCTCTCGGAACATTAAAGGCCCCTAAAGGAATCCCATCACCACCTTCGGCTGTATATCGCCCTTTCATTTGAAATTTATTTTTTTCTGCTGTTTCTAAAGCAGCCGCCTTGGTAAGGGCATACATTTCCCGAAAGACATACTTTTCCTGATTGGGATTGTAGGTAGCTGGATCTGTATATTCTTCACTACTGTCCTGAGCATCTTCGAGGACTTCGAAAAGATAAGATCCAAAGGGCTCAACCATCGGGAAAATAATGGTCCCAAATTCTGGGTCTATGGTTGTTCCCGGAATAAAATCAAAAAATCCATCCCCTAAAGCCACTGGATCTCGGTAGGCATTCAGTCGGTCTAACTGGAAGGTATTTAGTAATATTTTTTCGTTTAGGGCATCTGGCCATATATTTTCGGCTACAGGATTGATGTAGTTAATGGGGCTGGGATCGCTATAAAAGATATTGAGCTTAAAATCCTCTTGCGCAATTTGGTAGGCCCCAGTGTTGTAAATGTTTTTCATCATTAGATCCCAAACGGGCTGACGTACATCTGTTACACTGCTTTTAAGCATTTTAACGACCAAGCTGTTGTTTTGAACGGTAGGCTGTTGGGTTTCGGATGCGGTCGAGGAAGTTCCGGGCACGCCTCCATTAGCAAACTCACCCACCTGATATACTTGCCCTTTGTAGGTAAATTGAAAAGCTACCCCTAAAATTTCATCATTGCTCAAACGTTGGTTAAGAGAAATATATCCCAGCTGAGGATTTAAGCGATATTCATTCGGATTAAGTTTGCGAGCACTCTCTAAAACGGCATAGTCATAGCCTTCTGTGACTTGATTGGCAAAGGGTCCGAACCCTTGTTTGACCGAAGCAATATCCCGGATTTCGGAAGTTAAAATACCTCCCGTAGTTGCCAAGGGGTCCAATCGGTTGTGGGTATTCGATGGCGGAGCTGCAGGGTTGGTTGTTCTAAAAAATTGGGAGTCGATTCGTTGAAAACGCGTGCGCTCTGGATTGGCTTCTCCTAAATCCTGTAAAGCCACTACATTCCTGATATTTTGGGTTTGGGCCGACCGGTTGGTCACCCAAATCTCGATCCGTGTGATTTGAACTTGAGAATTGATATAGGGATATGTGGCTAATGCACGGTCGTATTGATCTCTAAAAAATTGCGCTAAAAAGAAGTGTCGATCTTCTTCGTAGTCGAGCGCAAAAAAGGAAAAATCTTGCAGGGTTCCTCCCCCTTGAGCTGAAATACGTTGCGATTGGGAACGTTGTTCTGAAAACACTCCTGAAATCTGGGTTTTTCCAATTTTTAAGTCGGCCCGAATTCCAAAAAGATTTTGAGCTCCCTGGATTAGGCTACTATTGATGGGCATACTCACATTCCCGACATCTATACTTTGTAAGATTCCATCTTCGTCCAGTTGACCGTTGAGAAAATCTTCCATAGGGGATTGAAATGCGCCTACAGCTCCTCTAAGGTTTTGTGATTTTTCACGAAGTGAGTTGATCTTGTCTTTGGTCTGTTCCAACAAAGCCGCAGCTTCGTTTAGCTGACTGCGAGCAGATTCTAGTTTAGATCCTAAGTCTGAAGCTTTGGATTGAAGCTTTTGAAAACGGTCTGGAAGTTTAACCGATTGGCCCCCCAAAGCATCGTCTAATTTGGGTGGATTGAACTGAATTTTAACCACATTTTGAAAATCAAAAGTGGATTCGGTATCATAGTTTGCTGTGATTTGTAGGCGTTCGCCAATATTTCCCAACAAACTCAGGCTGATGCGTTGATCGAAATCAAAACCGAAATTACGTCTATTTCTTGGGGATGCAGCAGGGTTATCGGTACGTTGGTAGCGCGCTCCTAGATCTATTCCAATAGACCCCTGGGGATTTACATCAATAGAATTCCCCCCAAAAATGGACTGAAAGAATTTGTTATTGACGTAGAGTTCTGGCAAGAGATTTTTACGACTTTCTTCTACATTTTCTGCCGTTCCAGTAAGCGCACTCACCTTCGACTTAAAATACGTATTCATCGCCTCCTGAATCTGAAGCTCTTCGAACTGTTTGGGCGTTAATACGACAGGTGTATCGATGGAGTAATCGGATATGGAGGCCGTAAAGATATACCGATCCAAAACTGGATCGTAGGTATACTGTTCTACTAAACTACTAGGTTTTGGAAGAGGGATCTGTCCTAGATCAGCCTTTTGTTGAGCCCAGAGGACAGAACTTCCTCCCCAAATAAGGAGTACTAAAAGGAAAAGAAAAATCCGATTATGACTTGAATGTTCGCCCAGAGCTACAACTTTTATAGCTTATTCAGGGCTCCTTTAATCAATTGTTCCACACTACTGTCTGGAGAGGCTTGAATAAGCTGATCTACAATCTTTTCAGAGGCCTTTCGGGTGTAGCCTAAAACCTCTAATGCTGATAACGTTTCTTCTTTGCTTGTATTGTTTAAAACAGCAGGAATTTCGGCACCTAAATCGCTACGACTTATTTTATCCTTTAATTCTAAAATTAAACGCTGGGCTGTTTTTAATCCAATGCCTTTTATGGATTTAATAGTATTGAGATCTTCCTGTATAACAGCTTGTTGAATTTGAGTCGGCTCCATAGAAGACAACATGCTCCGTGCCGTACTGGCTCCGATCCCTGAAACTCCGATCAGTAAGCGAAAAAGTGTCCGCTCTTGGGAGGTGAAAAAGCCAAAAATTTGATGCGCATCTTCACGAATTTGCAAATGAGTATAGACTCGAACATTTTCCTGATCTGGAATTTGACCAAAGGTATGTAGAGAAATATGCACTTCGTATCCAACTCCCTGACAATCAATCACTAGGTGGGTTGGGTTTTTTTCTACTAGTTTTCCTTGTAAGTGAGTAATCATAGGGTTGTTTGTTGACGTTGTTGGGCATCGATTACCGTAACGGCAGTCATATTTACAATTTCATCGACCGAGGCTCCCAGCTGCAAAATATGAATGGGTTTGTTAAGTCCCATTAGAATGGGACCTATGGATAGTGCTTCATTCAGCTCCTTTAGTAATTTATAGGTAATATTTGCTGCATCCAAATTTGGGAAAATCAAAACGTTGACTTTTTTCCCTGTTAAGGAAGAAAAGGGAAAACGTTCCTCTAACATTTTTCTATTGAGTGCAAAATCGGATTGGATGGGTCCATCGACTGAAATATCCGGATAATGTCTATGCAAGTAAGCTACCGCTTCACTAACTTTTTTGGCTTCATCGAAGTTGGAAGATCCAAAATTGGAAAACGAAAGCATGGCCACTTGAGGGTTAATTCCAAAATAACTTGCGGTTCGGGAAGTCATATGGGCAATTTTTGCGAGCTCTTTTGCCGTAGGATTTACATTGATTGAAGTATCGGATATAAACATGGGACCCCGCTTGGTGATCATCAAATTAGTAGCGGCTATACGCGTAGAACCTTTGGCACTCCCAACAGTTTCCAATATGGGTTTAACAACAGAGGGATAATTTCTGGAATAGCCTGACAACATCCCATCAGCCTCTCCAATTTCGACCATCATGGAAGCGAAATAATTTCGTTCGCGCATGAGGCGTTCGGCATCGTATAGGGTTCTTCCTTTGCGCTGCTGAGCCTTCCAAAAATGCTGTGCATATCGAGATCTGCGTTCGTTCTCCTCCTCCGCTTTAGGATCTATAATTTCTATGTCTCCTTCAAATTCGAGGGTTTTCATAAGAGCATCTATCCTTTGGCGATTCCCGAGTAGTATGGGCTGGGCTATCCCCTCCTCTGCTACAATTTGAGCAGCTTTAAGTACATCTATCTGATCTGCCTCTGCAAAAACAATTCGTTTGGGATCGATTTTAGCGCGATCGTGAATTAATCGAACCAATTTTTGATCACTGTTGAGGCGTTGGGCTAATTCTTCGGTATAGGCTTCCCAATCTTCTATAGGCTCTTGGGCTATACCAGACTCCATTGCTGCTTTGGCTACTGCCGGAGGAACCACCTCTATTAGACGAGGGTCAAAAGGTTTGGGAATGATATAATTCCGACCAAAGGTCAGTCGGGTTTGTCCATAGGCAATATTTACCTGCTCTGGTACAGGCTCTTTTGCTAATTCGGCTAAGGCCCGAACAGCAGCCATTTTCATGGCCTCGTTAATTTTAGTCGCTCGAACGTCTAATGCTCCTCTAAAAATAAATGGAAATCCAAGTACATTATTGACCTGGTTGGGATGATCGGAACGGCCCGTAGCCATAATAATATCATCGCGCGTATCCACTGCTTTTTGGTAGGCAATCTCTGGATCGGGATTGGCCATGGCAAAGACAATAGGATTCTTGGCCATCGTTAAAAGCGTTTCCGAACTGAGAATATCCGCTTTTGAAAGCCCAATAAACACATCGGCACCTTCCAGAGCCTCCTCGAGGGTGTGTAGGTCTAAATGGGTGGCAAATTCATCTTTAGGTGCGGGTAAACTTTCACGATCCTGACGAATCACACCTCGGCTATCGGTCATTACAATATTTTCGCGCTTTAAACCAAACGCTTGATACAGTCGCGTACAGGAAACTGCAGCAGCTCCAGCACCACTAACCACAATACGGACATCCTCAATTTTTTTCTCGGCTAACTCCAAAGCGTTCAGCAGGGCTGCACATGAAATGATAGCAGTACCGTGCTGGTCGTCGTGCATCACCGGAATATCCAATTCTTCTTTGAGCCTCTGTTCAATTTCAAAAGCTTCAGGAGCTTTAATATCCTCGAGATTGATCCCTCCAAAGGTAGGAGCAATCGCTTTAACTGCTTGAATAAAGGCTTCTGGGTCTTTGGCATCCACTTCGATGTCAAAAACGTCAATATCTGCAAAGATTTTAAATAAAAGTCCTTTTCCCTCCATCACGGGTTTGGAGGCTTCCGGACCGATATCTCCCAAGCCCAGTACGGCAGTCCCGTTGGAAATTACAGCAACAAGATTTCCCTTATTGGTGTATTGATAACTATTTCTGGGGTCTTTTTCGATTTCCTGACAAGGGGCTGCTACTCCAGGAGAGTAGGCCAAAGCCAAATCGCGTTGGGTACGATAGCTTTTGGTAGGAACCATTTCGATCTTCCCCGGTTTTGGCTTGGCATGGTAGACCAAAGCCCTTTTCCGTTGTTGTTCAGACATAAATTATATTTCGGGCACAAGGCCTATTGTTCTGCTACGCTAGTCGCATTTTGCTGAACAAAAAGTGAAGCAATCCCTCCTAATATCAAACAAACACCCGCCAATCGAATCACCTGAATAGGATTATTCCCCAACCAATCGTACACAAAATACTGCATACTAAAGATCTGAATAATCATGGGAATAACAATAAACATATTAAAAATACCCATATATACACCGGTTTTGTCACTGGGTATGGAAGAAGCCAACATCTGGTAGGGCATGGCCATCATGCTGGCCCAAGTAATCCCTAAACCAATAGAGAACAAATACAATTGACTCACTTCTATGGCCCCACTTCCCCAGGGTACAGGGATGGAAAATAAGATAATACTGTCACTCAATAAAGGCAAGATGAGCATGGCCGCACCTCCAAGACTTAAACTTACAAAATGAAGGTTTTTCGCTCCTATTTTTCGGGCCAAAGGCACCAAAGCAAAAGCTATGGAAAAACAAATGATATTGTAAGTCCCATTGATATTCCCTGTAAGTAGTTGCGCCTGATTAAAATATGTAGTGGACTGGTCTAAGGTATTGTATAAGGAGAGCGATAATGCTGAGGTTAAATACTGCCAATAACAAAACATGGCATACCACGGGAAAAACATAACAGGGATCAACTGTATCATTGTTTTGGGCATTTGTTGGAAGGCTTCCGAAATCCCTCGGATAGTTCGGACCAAAAGATTTCCTTCGGCTTTTTCAGCTTCAATTTTAGCTAACTCCTCTGTGGTAGGCGGATACTCTGAAGTTGTAAGTACGGTAATTAAAATGGTTAGTGTGGATGCCGCTGCACCAATCCCAAAGGCCCAATAGGTAGAAACCGGTATGCCGTTAGGCATTTTATCACTCAGTGCTAAAACTCCTAGGGTTACCAATATGGCGGGAGTAAAATTTGCTAAGGTTGTACCTAAACCGGTAAAAAAGCTTTGCATCAAAAACCCGAGAGAGTATTGTTTTTCGGGGAGTTTATCAGAAATAAA
>WTJH01000032.1 GCA_011524915.1 Flavobacteriales bacterium
ATATATAATCAAGCTTCTTCTGAATCATTTCGGCTTTCTTAAAGAAGTTCTTTTCTTTGCGCATGTCAACATGATCGCAATAAAGAATGTCGCCAGTTTCGGGGTCTAATATTGTTAAGCCAGTAATACTGGTTGAGATGTCAAGTCCTAAAATCATATCCGAATGATATCAGATGTCAAGCTTTAACTTAAATGTGAAGTCTCTCTCTACGGTTTTCTTCACTGGTGTCGCGACCTTAGCAATGCCGATAAGGTTTTTGTCTTCATCGTAGATACCGATCTTTGAGATGTATGTTGTTTTCTCGAATGATCCGGTTGGGTCGGCGTAAGCGGAGCTAACAATATTTTTAACTTTTCTTGTCGTCAATTCCAAATAAGATTGTGAACTTGTGGCCGCATAATTGCCTGCTGCATATTCCAAGTATGTTGGATTGTTTGAATGGTTTAGATCACCCTTCTGGGCTGTTGCAAACATAGTAAGAGTTTGCGTATAAGAAGTGCCGCTCATCTGCATAATGTATGATGAACTCGGCGCCGTGATAGATCCTGATATTGATTGAGCAAAATATATCCACTTTGGATTGTCTGTCCCGGGCTTGTAAGCATCTGTGCTTCCATTTAGTGGAGCTGCGCCGGTTAAAACCATAAGACCCTCATTATAGAGAGCTAATCCAATTACACTTCCAGAGTTCACGCCGTATGTAGAATACAGAACTCCGTCTCTGTTCGTATCCTGTGCTCTTCCGATCAAGGTCCCTGTGAAGTAATATTCAAGGTTAATTGATCCTTTTTTGATTTGCGATCCGTAAAACACAGTTGGGATATTGATCAAGCCTACTTCTACTGTATCGAAATCTCTTTGATACAAAGAAGAGGAATAAGCAAAATGCGGATTTACATAACTATAATGATTGATGGTGTTCTTGAGAGCACGAAGATGAGAAACATAACCATCCGTTAGCGATGAGACCGTCCCTATTCTAGGCGTTGTAGTATCGTAGTATTCTTTTGCTATACTTGATGTGTAGGGGTAAGAGCTTGCTAGAACATCGCCATAGGATGCCGAATTAAAAGAAGGTGCTGTAGATGTTCTAAAATCTATTCTTGTGCCGTTCTTAACCACAAAGGGAAAGATTAAACCATTATCGTTGACTTGCCCAATAGATCTCCCCGTAGAAGAAGAAACTCTATCAATATTTAATTCGTATAACGATACATTTCCGGCATCTGTTAATCTGATGGGATCAGCAAATGCACCGGATATGTTAGGGGTGTTATTGTAATACGCAGAGCCAGAGTAAACTACAAACTTAACACTTGGATAAGTCTTTAAAGTATTTTTGAATACTTCATTTCGTTTAAACTTGTAGTAAGGCATAGCATAACCGTTTAACCACTTTAGTAATCAAGTCTTACTCTGATTGTAAACTCGGTGCTTGGATCTTTCTTAAGAGGCTCGGACAATTTCGCAACTGCAAGCAACTCGTTATCTGGTGAGTAAAGGCCAACAGAAGTCACATAAGATACTGGAAGATCCTGTGAGTTTGTTTTAACAACCATCTTACTTGATGAAAGATACGTTTGGTTTGCGGAGTAATTGAAATCAGTGTTGTTCGCTCTGCAGAAGTAAACTGTGGAGTTTAGTTCAGTTGTATTGTTAAAAGACACATTCTGAACTCTATGGCGAATACCGTCAGCGTTACCAGAAATTGCGGTGCCGCTCAAGAACTGATCGATTCCACTTGGGTCTGCTGTACTCATGCTTACCGGAGTTGTCAACAAGGAACCAAATACAGAAGCTGTCACTACAGCTATACCTGCTTGGTAGTAAAGTAAGCCAGCCGGCACTCTACCAGAACCGTCTACTGCAGAGGCTGTCAATGCAGAGCCAGTAGCATATAAGATACCGTACTCACCAGCAGGGGAATTTACTTTGTAACCGTTAGAGCCGCTGGAGTCAACCAAATCGATCGTTGTTCCACCGCCAAACGGAGTGCCATAGGCACCGCTGACACCTAGTGTTAATGTAAAGGAACCTTTCTTAATTTCGTCCTTAACAAGAAGTCTTGTAAAGTTAAAGAAATAAGCTTCACGAATCTTTGTACCACCAGTAAGATCTCCGTCTTCGTCAAACTGTCGTACTGCGCCGTTCTCATCAAATCCAACCAGAACCTGCGCCATCTGATTGTAGATATTAATTTTCTTGGCATTCTGTGTTGAAGCTGCTCCAGATAGTCCGGATGTAGCCGCATAACCACAAGTTAAATCAATAATGTGGTTTGCCGAGGAGCTTAAGTAAGGATAATCGTAAACCGACTGGAACATGCCATGAGCGAAGTTTTTGATGTTTCCATCTGCATAAGTGCCTGATAGTATAGATCCAGTGATTGGAATCGCTTCATGGAGGAGGTTCCTCGTAACAACGGAATCTCTTCCTGATTCTAAATCTTTAAATGAAGTTGCCATTATAATATCCTTTTATTAACTAGTCTTCTTAACAAATCTTACTGGAACATCCAGAGTGTAGCCTGTAGAGACACCGGAGATTCTTACTGTTGAATCGATAAACCTGTAGTCTGCTGCAGCAAGAGTGGAGCCGCCACTGGTGATGGGGTCGGTGCCGGCAGAACCCAATTGTGTAAATAAGAATGTGCTTGTTCTTAAGTCTAGTGATGCCGCAATCTTAAACGCAACTCTGGTTCCTAGAGGTCCGTTTATAGATGATGCAGCCCCGGCACCTAATTGAGAAATGATTCCCGTATCATCACTTGTAGAGAAAATGTAAGTTGCGATGTTATCATCATCTATTGAAGAAGGCTGTAAGCCAGTAATTGACGGACCTGCGACGGTGGAGCTTGTTCTACTTCGTAGTTGTCCAAGTCGGTTATCGATCTGAATAAAGTATTGTGTCTCAACAAGAGTGGGATCTACATCAGCTAGAGTCTGCTGATTGCTTACCTCTGTCGTATCAAGTCCCTGGTCCGCTGCTACGTAACGGGCGCCTTGGGTTGGCTCATAGCCATTTAAGATACCATTAGCTAGAGAGGAACCGTTTGTTGGTGTTAGAGCATCAACTGTTGTCTCATCAACCAATACAACATAAGAACTTAGTCCGGACAAGAAAGGCTGGAGATCTGTGTTGGTTAGTATGACTGGTAGGTAAAGTAGATCATTACTAGAATAAGAAAGCAAACGAGACTTCATGCTTGACATGTTATTCGTAAATGATTCCAAAACAGGAGTTTGTAGAATGTTTAGGTCGTAGTAAGATGAGCCACTTGGGTGATTCTTGTCGTAGAGACCGTAATCTATCTCATCATCACCTAAAGCAAATTTTGTAATTTTAAATCTGCCGTTGCCTTCTGCTAGACGCTTTCTGCCTAAATCAGTTAAAACAGCGTCTAAAATAATATCACCCGAATTGTCTAAGAAACCCATACTATTGTCCTCTTCAT
>WTJH01000120.1 GCA_011524915.1 Flavobacteriales bacterium
AAAAATTGGAAGTTCGACTTAGAGGATTGGGGTTCAGATAGCGTTCTTTAAACCCGTTGACGTAGAGCTGAAGAGTCCAATAAGAAGGATCCTGATATTTAATCGATATGGAATAGGCTTGCTGAGGGCCTCCTCCTAGATAGTAGCCTTTCAATTGAGTCTTGCCCAAAAAGCCTAGACCCTCTTCAAAACCTAATGTCTCCGCCTCTGGAGAAGGTTCGCTAGCTAACAAAACACTTGGATTATTGCTGTATTGATAGCGGCCGACTACAGCAACCGCTTCTAGGAAAATATCAGGAATAAATTCCCATTGGAAGCTGCTTTCAATCCCCAAACGTCTAGTTTCCATATCGCTCAAAAACTCCTGAACAAACAAGGAGGTGTCGCCCCCCAGTCCGTCGGCAAAATAAAAGCGCTGTTGCCGCTCGAAAGCACTTTGAATTCCAAAAGCTTGAAGGGATAGATGTGACTTTAATCCCCGCCACTCGAGTCCCAATTGAAAGCTACTATAGGTGGGTAAACGCTTATCTGGATGAATCAAATTTCGTTGCCGCGCTTGAATAAATGCTTGGTCGATCCAAAGGGGTAATTTTCGGTAGGAAGCGTGTGCTTGTAATTGAAATCCGGGAAAAACAAGAAAAGACATCCCTCCCTTAAAACCAAAGGCAGCATCGGTTAAAGATTCTCCTGTACCCTCCGAACTATTCGGAAATCGTCCATTTCTAAAAATCCCCAAACGATTCATTCGTTGCCACTGTCCCTGAAAACCCGCATACATTTCCCAAGGCGTTTTCCGATAATCCAATTGGACCAAAACTGAAGATTTAACACCCTGAATTTGATAATGATACCCAAAAGGGCTTCCCTCTTGTTTTTGTTCTGTCCCTGTAGCTACATCGTTAAAGGTCTGCGGAAGTTCGGTATTGTAACGATCAAAATCATAAATCCCATCGGCTCCCAACAGATCAATAACCTCATTATAATATGCATGCTTAAAAGACTCGACCCTAGTGACCTGAGCTGCACTTAAATGCGGTGAAAGGGTCCATTGGGTTTGTGCTTGAAGGCTCCAATGCTCTAATTTTTTTTGGTCGGCGGCAAGGGCATAGACCGCCGCTGGATTTTGTTGGTTGGTTTCCCATATCGAAGACCAATCCAATTGAGGCATTTGCTCCAATTGTCGCCCTTTGAGGTAAGCTCCCTCATAGTCTGGAGCAAATATGTCTCTAAGGGCATAACTGGGCATTTTTTGATAGTAAGTTGGATCCGGGTTTTGGGCTCCCCCAACAGCGGTTTGTCCCAAGGGCCAGGTCCCATCATAGTAAAGCCGTGAATTGGACTCCAATCCCCAACGGTAACCCAACGAAAACTGGGTCTTAAGATTTTGATGGGGTTTCCAATAATGATTAAAAACCACAAAAGGTGTTTTTTGAGCACGCATACGTGCATTTCGGACTTTGGAGTTATACCTGCCCCAATAGGGATTGTAACGAGACCCCATCAGCTCATACACTTCCTGTGTTAGGGGGGCACTCTTTCCTCTGTGTTGAGGCGTATAAACAAGGGTCAACTGGGAACTGTGCCTTAAATTCCATTGTTTTTCGATGGTTGCCAAAGCAGAAAAGGCCTGGTAGGGCGTGCCATCTCGATATCCGGAATCCCCAAAGCGGTAACCCAAATGAAATCCCAGATCCAAATCAGCACCCTGTTTTACCCAAGAAAAAAGCGTCCGATGTCTGTACAGGGCGTTGGAAGCGGCTTGAGATACTCGAAACCCAGAACGCAATAAACTGGGACGTAGCCACAGTTGTGAACTCCCCAGAACACCCCCAAAAGCTCGGGGATCGGAAGTAGTCCCATAAACCACTTCTTGAGCAGTATTCGTAAACTGATTGAGGCCACCCCAACTATTCCAAGAAGGGTATCCGCGAGAAAAATCTTGCATGGAAAAGCCATTGAACTGAATTTGCTGATGAGAACTTTCCAATCCTCGAAGCTTGAAATAAGCATCTCTGAATTGAAAGGCTGCCACTTGCAAAAAAACACTTCTTTGGGCTTGTAAAAAACTGCCATAGGAAGGTGCAATCCCTTCAAAATCTACAGCCAATTGATTCAGTTCTACTAAAGGAAGTTCATCGGTATCTGAGGGTTTGGGATCCAACTGCCAAATGCCCAAATCGATTGTGGATTCTAAACGAAAATCAATCGGGATAACGAGGGTCGAATAATCGGGATGAAGAAGATTTAATTCTGCTGTTTTTCCTTCTGAATTATTCAATTCTAATTCAAAAAATCCTTGGAAATCGGTTGCTACGGCACTGTGCTCCATTCCCGACCAAAAGACCGAAACTCCAGCCAAAGGATTCCCTAAGGGATCGTGTATAAACCCGCTTACACTTTGGAGCTGTGCCCCCGCATATGCAGAGACGAACAAACATATGAGAGATCGCATGGGGCTGCAATTAATCCCATAAATTACTAACTTCACAAATGCCCGTCAATACCAAACCATGAATATTATTTTTGCTTTCCTTTCCTTTTTTTGCTGCAGTTGTTTTGGGCAACAGCTTTCGTTGTTTAAAGTCGGATTTTACAATGTGGAAAATCTATTTGATGCGGAAGACCACCCCGATTTTTGGGACGAAGCCTATACGCCCGACGGACATTATGGATGGACAAAAAACCATGTCCATCAAAAAATCGGACAGCTTGTAAGCGTCATTGAAGCCCTAAACAAAACGGCTGGTGGCCCCTTAATTTTACTGGGAATATGTGAAGTGGAAAACCTGTCATTAGTACAGCAAATTTGCAGTCACCCCAAGCTCCAAAAATTTGGCTATAGCTACAGTCATTACGAATCCAAAGATGCTCGAGGAATCGATGTAGCCCTGCTGTATCAAAAACAGCATTTTCGATTGACGTACAGTCAAAAGTATCCCCTAAAACTAATCGACTCAAAAAAACAAATCCCTTATTATTCCAGAGATCAACTTTGGATAGGGGGCTATTTTAAAGGCGAATTTTGGCACATTGGTGTCAACCATTGGCCCTCTAGAAGAGGGGGCGAAAAAAGATCGAGAGGTTTACGTCAAAAAGCAGCCTATTTACAACGAAAGGTAATAGACTCCTTGCAAAACTTAAACCCTTCTAGTCGCATACTTAGTATGGGAGATTTTAATGATAATCCTTCCGATAAAAGTGTTCAATTCTTAACCCGGGTGGAAGATACATCCCGGAATTCTAGCCCACTTATCAATCCCATGAGGCCTCTAGAGAGTCCCCATCAAGGAAGTTTGGCTTATCGAGATCGTTGGTTTTTATTTGATCAGATTCTTTACAGTTCCTCATTTTTAAAGTCTAATGGGGGAAGTTTTTGGTACCGTGCTCAAGTATTTAAACCCAGTTGGCTGGTGACTCCTGAAGGACGTTATAGAGGCTATCCCTATA
>WTJH01000125.1:0-9603 GCA_011524915.1 Flavobacteriales bacterium
TAACTAAAACAAAAACCCCTACTATATCTCTGAAAAACAAACCCCTTGGTCTCGATCAAGGGGTTTTTTTAACATAATTGCAATCTACTAGGCAGCTAAACACAGGCTTTTAACAGTTGTTAACATAATTTTAATATCTTTGGTATCCTTAAAATTTATTTACTAATTAATAACTAAACAAATGAAAAGCGTATTGCAAGTTTTGCTGTTGAGTGTTTTTAGCCTTTCTGTGGCTCTAGCACAAAAGACAGTAACCGGTTCGGTACTCGACGATGCAGGGATGCCTCTGCCCGGAGCCACCGTACTTGAACAAGGAACTTCCAATGGGGTGACTACAGACTTTGATGGAAACTATTCTATCGAAGTAGCTGAAGGTGCTACTTTGGAGGTGAGCTTCGTGGGCTACACTACTGCTACTGAGCAAGTAGGTGCTGGCGACACTCTCAACTTTACTTTGAACTCTGACAACGAGCTCGACGAGATCGTAGTTTCTGCTCTTGGGGTTTCTCGAGAAAAGAAGTCGATTGGTTATGCCCAACAAAGCGTTGCTGGAGAGCAATTGGTTCAGGCAAAAGACACCGACCTTAACGTGTCTCTTACAGGTAAAGTTGCTGGGGTACAGATGATCGGTGGATCTTCTTCTACTTTCGACGCTGGTTTCTTACGTCTTCGTGGAGAAACGGGTGTTCTTTATGTAGTTGATGGAGTGAAGTTGTTCTCTCAAACAGACGTAAACACCGACAACATTGCAAACATCACTGTATTGAAAGGTGCTGCTGCAACAGCACTTTATGGGGTAGATGCACGAAACGGGGTTGTCTTAATCACAACTAAATCTGCAGAAAAAGGACAATCGAGCTTCTCGATCGACCACACCACGCAGATGACAAACGTTTCTATCCTTCCCAACTACCAAGACGAATATGGTGGAGGATACTACCAAGAGTGGGATACTTTTACCTACAACCCTGGATCGGATCCAGTAGAATGGGCTGCCTTCAACGGACAAAGAATTCCTTACTACGCAGCAGACGAATCTTGGGGACCTCGTTTAGATGGTACTCTCGTACGTCACTGGGACAGCTGGATTCCTGGACACCCAGAATTCGGTCAACTTCGTCCATGGGAAGCCAACCCGGATAACGTTCGTGATTTTTACCAAACAGCCATTTCAAACAACACTTCTTTGGTGTGGGCTAAAGGGGGTGAAGATTACAGCATCCGTACAGCTATCCGTAACTTAAAACAAACTTTGGTTATGCCAAACTCTGGCCGTGACCAAGTAGACGTTAACGTTCGTGGATCGTTTAACCTAACCGATAAAATTGAGTTGTATGCCGGAATGAACTACCAGTTCCGTGAAACGCGTAACAGCCCAACCAACGGTTACGGTGGACTCGGATCCAACTTCAACCAATGGTGGCAACGCCAATTGGATATGGACCGCTTAAAAAGCAACTATTTCTTCGAAGGAAACTACTACAGCTGGAACTCTCGTTCTGCACGTAACTCACGTCCGCTGTACTGGGATGCTCCGCACTTCGGTCCTGACAACAACCTAAACCTCCAACGTAAAGATGTAATCTTTGGAAATGTTGGAGCCAACTTCGACTTAGGTCCTGGGCTTAAAGCCAACCTTGAGCTTCGTCGTCGTTTCAACAACTATGTTTCTAACGGTCGTACGGCTTTTGGAGGTCTTGAGCTTCCTGCTTTCTCTGAAGCTTCTTCACGATACATCCAAAACGAACTTTGGGGATTCATCTCCTATGACAAGCGTTTTGCTGGAAACATCGACATGAACCTAAAAGTGGGTTATCAGATGCAACAGAACCGCTCCAATGCGATTTCTGCTTCTACCGTTGGTGGATTATCTGTACCTAACTTCTACAGCATTGCAACTTCTGTAGACCGTCCAAGCTACTCTTCTACTTTGACGCAAGATAAATTGCAGTCGAACTTTGCAGCTGTATCTTTAGGATACAACAGCATGGTGTACTTGGATGCTTCCTATCGTTTAGACTGGGGATCTACAGCCAATGCAGACGACAACCGCCTAGAGACACTTGGTCTTTCTGCGAGTTTTGTATTCGACAAATTAGTTGACTTTGGTGGATTGCTTTCTTTCGGAAAATTACGTGGAGGTTTCTCTCAAGCGCCTATCTTCCCTGGAGCATACCAAACAACTACTGTATATAACGTAGGTAACCCTTACGGTACAAACGCTTCTTTCGCTGTTCCAAACACTCAAGCCAATCCTGAGCTTTTAGGAGGTACACGTGACGAATTGGAATTAGGTCTTGAAATGCGTTTCTTAAAAGACCGTATCGGACTTGACGTAACTTACTTCGACCGTAAGGACAAGCAACTTCCTGTTGCAATTCCTGTAGCAGCTTCTTCTGGATTTAGTGGACTTTCCATTAACTCTGGTCAGACGTCTTCTAACGGAATCGAGTTTACTTTGAGCGGTACGCCAATCAAAACTGAAAACTTGATCTGGGATCTTTCTGTAAACTTCGCTACTCTCGAGAAAAAGCAAGACTTTATTGCTGAAGGAATCGATACACAGATTTTGGACTCTTGGGTAAGCTGGGGTGGATTGCAATTGCAAAACCGCGTTGGTGAAGAGTACGGAACTTTTGTAGGTCGTCGTCGTGCAACAGATGCCAACGGAAACTACATCCTAACAAGCTCTGGACGTTATACCTTCGATACAGGAGAAGTTCTAGGAAGCTTACTTCCTGACTTTACTGGAGGTATCGTTTCTAACCTTGCTTACAAAAACTGGTATATGAACCTTGGTCTTGACTTCCAAAGCGGTGGTCGATTCTTCTCCACTTCAAACATGTTCTCTTACTACTCTGGATTGCATGAAAACACAGTTGGAAACAACGACCTTGGAAACCCACTACGTGACGATCCAGCCAACGGTGGTGGTGTTCGTCGTCAAGGGGTTGACGCAAACGGAAACCCAGTGGATGTATATATGGAATCTCAAACTTGGGGAGGTAGCTACTTCGGTGTTCACGACGAGTGGTTATACGATGCTACTTACCTAAAGTTACGTCAGATGCGTATCGGATACCAATTGCCACAAGAGATGATCGACAACACACCATTTACAGGTGTTGACATCTCCCTTATTGGAAACAACCTATTGTTGTTGTATTCTAAAGTAGGTCACGGTGGTGGTTTGGATCCTTCAGAAATTGAAGGTAGCGGATCTATTGCAGGTTCTTTCCGTCACGTTGAAGGAGGTCAGTTACCTCCAGCACGTACCATTGGATTAAACGTGAAACTTAACTTCTAATATCAACGAATCATGAAAAAATATTTCAATTATTTCGGAGGATTGGTGTTAGCGATGGGCCTTGCGGTCTCTTGTGACACCGTAGACTTCGGGGATGAGAACCTCAACCCGAACCAGCCTTCTACTGCCTCTACTGCGGCACTACTCACCAATGCGATTCGTACCATTCCTTCACACGTAAGTGAAGTGAATAGCAACCTTATGGTGCAGTATATTTCCGAGATCACTTATACAGAAGATTCTCGTTACGAACAATTCGAATGGTCTTATGACGGCTGGTACTCTGGCCCACTTAAAGACCTTCAGGAAATCATCGATTTGAACTCTCAAGCTCCCGAAAAATATACAGCAGGGGGTACAACAGCCAATCAGATCGCTGCAGCTCGTATTTTACAAGCCTATTACTTCCACTACTTAACCGACCGTTGGGGAGCTGTTCCTTACGATCGTTCAGAAATCCTTAAAGGAGCTCAAAACTTGAAGCCTGCCTTTGCACAACAAGAGGATATCTACTTAGGTGATGGTGGTTTGTTTGATGAAATCGATGCCGCTCTAGCGCAAATCGATGACGCTGGTACACTCAACGGGGATATCCTTTTCGACGGGAATATGGCCCACTGGAGAAAGTTTGCCAATACCCTTAAAATGGTAATGGCCTTACGTATCTCTCAACGCAATAGTGGGGTTGCACAAACCAAATTCATCGAAGCACACAACGCTGGTGTAATTGGAGCTGGTGAAAACATCCACTACCCTTACCTCACTGAGGACAACAATGACAACCCTTGGCAAGACCGTTTCCAAACACGTGAAGACTACGCTGTTTCTAACGTGTTTATCGATATGCTTAATGGAGCCAACAACACAGACACAAGTGATGATGATCCCCGTTTAGCACGATTTGCGGAAACCAACCAAGATGGTGACTATGTTGGATGTCCTTATGGAGTTGCCAACCCGAACGTACTTCAGGCTGAAATTTCTTTCATCACAGACGATATCATCTATGATGGTACCGAAGCTGGTGGAATGATGTTTAGCTACGCTCAAATCGCTTTCGGTTATGCAGAAGCTGCACACCGTGGATGGAGCGTTCCTGGAGATGCAGCAACCTGGTACAACATCGGAATCCAAGCATCTATGGCCCAATGGGGAGTTGATGCTGCCGCTGCTACTGCTTACGCAAATGCACACCCCATAAGCCCTACTGCTCCTATGGAGTCTATCGCTTATGAAAAGTATGTGGCCTTATACATGCAAGGTGCAGAAGCATGGGCTGAGTGGAGACGTTTAGATCACCCACAATTGGCTCCTGCTGCAGATGCCCTTTCCGGATCAGGAATTCCTGTTCGTAACGGATACTCTGCCCTTACACGCGAGTTGAACGCTGACAACTACAATGCAGCAATCCAAGCGCAAGGAACAGATAACCAAGATACACGACTTTGGTGGGATGTGAACTAAGGTTCTAAACCCTATCTATTCAAGAAAAGCACCTATATTGTAGGTGCTTTTTTTTTAACTATATAAGATGAAAAAACTATTATTATTTTGCTTAACGGGCGTTTTTAGTTCCCTCACTGCTCAAGTATTATCGGTAAGTGAAACCGATATGTTCCGGTCGGGAAATATGTTCCTATCCGAGAACAACCGAAAATATTCCGATATGGAAGGAACCCCCTATTGGAAAGATACCTTCGAAGCTGGAGAGATTCTGTTTGCTAGCGAACAAATATTTGAAGGGAAAATACGATACGATATAGCCGCCCAAGCCTTCGAATTTAAAAACGAAAATGGGCAGGTCTTTCAATTAGAACCTGCCGAAATTCTACAAATCGCCTATGGCGGAACCCAGTTTATCCCGGCTCAAAAACTCCGTATCGACGCCATCAAAAAACCTCCGGTTTATTTTCAAGTATTGGTCACCCCTGCCCCTTATGGCCTTTTAGCCGGACATACCAAAAATGTGGTCATGCCTCGAAGAGACGGAATTGCTGTACCCGGTCAACCCCTAGACAGTCAGAAAAACAAATGGGAAGATGAGGTCGCTTACTATTTGGTCGTCGATAAACGGGTCATGAGTTTCCCTAAAAGTGTAAAAAAGTTAAACGCTATTTCTGCTTTTCAAGACTTTGACCTTAAATCTATTGTCAAAAAAAATAAGATTAGTTTAAAAAAAGAAGCTGATTTAGTCCGTTTACTAAACATCCTTAACGAATTATAGATCTGGATTAGGATTGTCCTAATTTTTGGCTATATTGGGCTCTTGGATTATTAACTATATTTTAACAAAAACAAAAAAAGTATGAAAAGCTTGCTAAAAGTAACATTATTGTTCTTTTTGGGAGTAGGCCTAGCCTTCGCTCAAAAGACAATAACGGGTACGGTGACAGACGATCAAGGTCTGCCTTTACCTGGAGCTACGGTACTCGTTCAGGGAACTTCCAATGGAGTGGCCACTGATTTTGATGGAAACTATTCCATTCAGGCCAACGAGGGAGACACTCTTGAATTCAGTTTCGTAGGGTATGAAACCGTGACTCTTGCCGTTGGTGCAGAAGATTCTCTCAATGCAAGCCTTCAAGCAGCGAATGAGCTGGAGGAGGTTGTTGTATCGGGATATTCTACTGCTACAAAAGAGTCGTTTACAGGAACCCAAAAGACGATCAAAGCTGAAGTATTAGAAGCTAAGAACGTTGCTAACGTTTCTCAAGCGCTTGCTGGGGAATCTGCAGGGGTAAATGTTATCAACACTTCTGGACAGCCCGGTACCGTATCTTCGATTCGTATTCGTGGTATTGGAACGGTAAACGGAAGTCGCGGACCTTTATACGTATTGGATGGTGTACCCTACGACGGGCCACTCAACTCTATTAACCCAGCCGATATCGAATCAACAACAGTGTTGAAAGATGCAACAGCAACCGCCATCTATGGTGCGCGTGGGGCCAATGGAGTTATCCTGATCAACACCAAAAAAGGTGGAAAAGGAACCACTCAAATCAATGTGGACACTAAAACTGGGGTAAACTTCCGTTTATTACCACGTTATAGCACCATTGAGTCTCCTGAAACTTTTATTGGATTGGTTTGGGAAAACCTCTTCAATAGAAGTTGGGCAGAAAATTCACCCGCTGGAACCCTAGACGCCAGCCTAGCACCCACAGCAACAGCTGATGCCAATAATGGTATTTTTGTTGGGGGAACGGGTATCGATCCTCGTTACAACATGTGGTCTAGTCCTGCTGCCGATCAACTAATTGATCCTGCTACGCGTTCGGTTGTGCCTTCTGCTCAGCGTTTATATACGCCAGAAGATTGGGACGACTATGCCTTCCAAAACTCTATCCGCCAAGAAACAAACTTGAGTATCAGTGGAGGAGATCAAAAAACACAATACTTTACTTCTTTCGGATATTTGGAGGATGTAGGGTATGCGGTAAATACCGACTTTAAACGTTATTCTACTCGTTTAAACTTAACCTCTAAACTCAACGATTGGTTAACAGGTTCTATGCGAATCGGGTATACCTACAGTGACTTTAACAACCCTGGGCAGTCTTCTGACTCTGGAAGTGTTTTCTGGTTTACAGATAACATCCCTTCCATTTTCCCATTGTTTAAACGCTACGATGAGGTAAACAACAACCTTGTACCACAAGCCACACCATACGACGATCCCATCTACGGAGGATACCAGTATGACTACGGTCTTGGACGTAGCTTTGGAGCCTTAACCAACTCTATTGCAGATGCCAACTTAAGTACGCGCAATACCCTTACACACGCCTTAAACACCAATACTTCTTTTAAAGTTGAATTGGCAGAAGGTTTAAAGTTCGAAACAAGCTTGGGTACGACCTACTCAAACGCTTCGCGAAACTATCGTAACGATCCGTTCTACGGACCAAACGCGGGACAAAACGGGTATATCTCTAAATCAAAAACAGAGGTCCTCACAACCAACTTGCTTGCGCTCTTGCGTTACTCTCGTGACTTTGGAGTACACTCAGTGAGTGCCTTTGCTGCGCACGAAGCATACAGCTACTCTTCTTCTTTTATGAATGCTAACAAATACAACTTAGTTATTCCGGATGGAGTTGAATTAAACAACGCTGTTGTGGCCGGTTCTCCTGCAACTTCCTACACAAACGAATATCGTTTGGAAAGTTTCTTCGGGCAAGTAAACTACAGCTACAACGACAAGTATTTCTTTAACGGAACTGTTCGTCGCGACGGTTCTTCACGTTTCGTAAAAGAAAAGTGGGGGAACTTTGGATCTGCAGGTCTAGCCTGGTTGGTCTCTAAAGAAGACTTTATGGCGAGCCAAAACATCTTTAGCTCTTTAAAACTGAAAGCTTCTTACGGGCTTATCGGTGAGCAAGGTGGGGTAGGATTCTATCCGGGTTATGACTTGTTTGAAGTACAAAACTTAAACGACGATATCTCTCTATCATTCTCTACTAAAGGAAACCCAGACCTAACTTGGGAGGTCTCTAAACAATTCCAAACAGGTATTGAGTTTGAAGTCGGAAATGTATTGGAAGGATCCATCGACTACTACGTAAAGAATACAGACGACCTGATCTTCGATCGTCGTGTCGGGCCTTCTTTAGGATATGCGTTCTTACGTGTAAACGACGGAGCTTTGCGTAACCAAGGATTGGAATTTGACTTAACTGCACACCTGATCCAAAAGCAAAACTTCTTCTTAGACTTAACTGTTAATGGAGAAATGATCAAAAACGAAATGACTCGTTTACCGATCGACCCAGCTACAGGAGAGCAAAAAATCATCGATATCAGCGGATCCTTTGGTCGTGCTGTAGGATACTCCATCTTCGATTTCTATATGCGTGAATACGCGGGTGTAGATCCAGATTTAGGAGTGCCATTGTACAACCAGTACTATCATGACGAAAACGGTAACGGAGCCCTAGATGCTGGTGAAGGTATTTCATCTTTACACGAGTATCAGGATGAGTTCCCAGACCGTGCTATCTCTATGGAAGAAACAACTTCTTATTCTTCTGCTACGCAGAAGTTCGTAGGAAAATCTCCCTTCCCTAAAGTGCGTGGTGCTTTCCGCTTAAACGCTGGATTCGGAAACTTTGACCTAAGTGCTCAGTTCCTATACAGCATCGGTGGATATGCCTATGACTCTGCTTATGCAGGGCTTATGCACAACCGTGCTGCTGGGGGGAACAACTACCACACAGATATCTTAAACCGCTGGCAAGCGCCTGGAGACGCAACAGACGTACCTCGTTTGGACGGGAACTTTACTTCCAATGTAAACAGTACTTCTACTCGTTTCTTAACAAAAGCGGATTATCTCAACCTCAACAACGTTCGTTTGGGGTATAGCTTCACTCAAGATCAGTTGAAGAGCAACTTCCTTAAAGGAATTGACCTTTGGGTTTCTGGTGATAACTTGATGCTACTTTCAGCTCGCGACGGATTCAATCCACAAACCGCTGAAACTGGAGGATCAAATACTTACCGTTACCAACCTTTATCGACTGTAACCAGCGGTGTACGTATTAAATTCTAAAAATGAAGAACATGAAAAATATTAAAAACCTTTTCGTAGCGCTAAGTGTTGTTGTAACACTTACAGCATGTGAGAAAGATTTTCTGGAGACTCGCCCGACAGAATTAGTATCGGCAGTAGATGTTCAGGAAGCTTCAGTATTGAATCCAGGGTTGCAAGCAGCAAACGTTGGAGGAATCTATGCCACGATGTATCAAGCCGGTTCCGGAGGAACAGGAGGCCACGACGATTTCGGTCACAAAGGCTATGATATCTACGGGGATATGTTGTCTGGAGATATGGTGTTAGGAGCAATCATCTACGGATGGTACCGTACCATTACAGAATTCCAAACAACGACAGACTACACCTTTACCGATAACTATCAGGTATGGCGTTTTTACTACCGTGTAATTTTCGCGGCTAATATTGTTATCGATGGTCTTACATCAGACGATCAGCCGGTACCAACCAATGCAGAAGGACGTCACTACTTAGGACAAGCCAAAGCGATGCGTGCTTGGGCATATTTCTACTTGGCTCAGTATTTCCAAGAAAATCCTCAAAACCAGAGCGAAGAAATTTTGCCAATCTACACCAATACAGCTGATCCAAACCAGCCGCTAAGTCCTGCGTCTGATGTATATGACTTGATCTTTGCTGATTTGGAAGATGCTACTTCGGGAGCCATCACGCTCTTAAGCGACTTTACCCGCTCTGCAAAAAGTGAAGTAGACCAAGATATCGCTCGAGGAATTGCTGC
>WTJH01000125.1:9703-13746 GCA_011524915.1 Flavobacteriales bacterium
ACACGTATTGAACTTTGGGGAGAAGGAAAATCTTATTTAGCGATGAAGCGTAACCGTGCTACCATTACTCGTGGTCGTAACCACTTGTCTAACGCCGGCAGCAGCTACAGCTTTGATGCAGATGAGTTGACCTTCGAAATTCCAGAATTGGAAATTCTAAACAACCCAGAAATCAGCAACTAATAAAAGCTGAAATAAAATTCCAGAACTTCTCTGGAAAAAACCCCGGTTGGTACCGGGGTTTTTTTATGCCCATATATTATCTACCTTTAACCCAATGAGTACAACCTATATTTATGGCATTAGAGCCATCCTAGAAGCCTTAGAAAACGAACAGGACATCGACAAAGTCTATTTGTCCCAGCAGGCCAAAAGCCCCTTATTTAAATCCCTTGAAGCACAGCTTCGCGCACATAACATCAATCACAGTTATGTCCCCGATGCCCGGATGAATCGATTCAACGACCGAAACCATCAAGGAGCCGTTGCCCGAGTGGCACCCATTAGCTTTGTGGCCCTTGAAGAACTCATAGAAACCAGTACAACAACCTCCAAAGCAGCTACCTTTATCTTGTTAGACGGCCTCACTGATCCCAGAAATCTCGGGGCTATTTTTCGGACCGCTGCAGCTCAGGAAGTAAACGGAATTGTAATCCCACAAACAGGGAGCGCACCCATCAATGCCGACACCATCAAAACCTCTGCCGGAGGTGTATTTTCGGTTCCGGTGGCTCGAGTGGCACACCTGAAAGATGCCGCATTTCTATTTCAACAATACGACATCCCTTTGGTTGGACTCACCGAAAAAACAGACCAATCCATTTACGATTTGGACCTAAGTGCCTCTGTTGCGCTAGTCCTCGGAAACGAAGAAAAAGGAATTCACCCGAGCCTATTAAAATTGTGTTCACAAAAGGGACAATTACCCATGACTGGAAATATTGCCTCTCTAAATGTTTCTGTAGCCTGTGGTGTTTGCCTCTATGAAATTTACCGCCAACGAAACTCTTAAGTCGTGTCTGCTCCTCTAGCCGAACGTATGCGTCCCCAACAACTGTCTGACTATGTCGGACAAGAACATTTGGTGGGACCTCAAGGAAGTTTTCGGCAAATGTTAGAAGTAGGCACCCTCCCCTCACTTATCCTTTGGGGTCCCCCAGGGGTTGGAAAAACGACCTTAGCACAAATATTAGCCCAAGAAAGTAAACGCCCTTTTCATGCCCTTTCGGCTATCAATTCTGGAGTGAAAGAATTGCGAGAAGTGATCCATAGTGCAGAAAACCAAGGGGCGCTTTTTCAGCAATCACCCGTAGTTTTTGTAGATGAGATTCACCGCTTTTCCAAAAGTCAGCAGGATGCTCTCTTGGGAGCTGTAGAAAAAGGGATTATTACCCTGATCGGTGCCACCACAGAAAACCCAAGTTTTGAGGTCATCAATGCTTTGTTGTCGCGCTGCCAAGTATATACCCTGAAACCCCTTGAAAAAAAGGATCTGCTTTTGCTGTTAGAAACAGCCATAGCAAAAGATAAAGGTCTAAAAAACTATACCATTGAACTGAAAGAAACGGAAGCGCTCATACATCTTTCCGGTGGAGATGCCCGCAAGCTCCTTTCCCTTTTAGAATTGCTGGTGATGTCTGGAGCCCCCGATAAGCCCATCCGTATAACCGATGCATGGGTAAAAGAACTCACAGCGAATCAGCCGTTGATGTTCGACAAAAAAGGGGATTTCCACTACGATATCATCTCTGCTTTCATCAAATCCATCCGAGGATCGGACCCCAACGCAACAGTATACTGGTTAGCACGGATGATTGAAGCCGGTGAAGACCCAAAGTTTATTGCACGTCGGCTGATGATTTCGGCCGCCGAAGATATCGGTAATGCCAACCCCACCGCATTGGTATTGGCGACCAATACCTTTCAGGCCGTCCAAGCCGTAGGCTTCCCGGAGGCCCGTATCATCTTGAGTCAATGCGCCATCTATTTAGCAACTTCCGAAAAAAGCAATGCCGCTTATCTGGCCATCGGGAAGGCCCAGCAATGCGTTCGAGAAACCCAAAACCTCGGCGTACCGCTTCACCTGTGTAATGCGCCCACAGAGCTGATGAAAAAGGAAGGCAAAGGTATGGGCTACCAATATCCACACGACCATCCGCAAAACTTTGTCCCCCAACAGTATCTCCCAGATGATATCGCAAACACCGTATTTTATACCCCGGGAAAAAATGCCCGAGAAGCGGAGCATCTAAAAAAATTAAAAGAGCGCTGGAATGGATATTACCCCTATGAGGACTAAAACTTTCGCCAAAAGAAAGGTGAAAAAATAATCAGTACCGTAAAGAGTTCCAACCGACCGATCAACATCAAAAATGTGGCCCAAAATTTCCCTGCATCGGGTAAACCAGCATAGTTAGCACTCGGCCCAAAATCCCCTAAGGCTGGACCTACATTGCCAAGCGTGGAAGCGGCAAGACCCGCAGCGGAGTCAAAAGTCAATCCCATAGCCCCAAAGCCTAATGCTCCAATGATAAATGAAATCATATAGAGAATAAAAAAGGCCAGAATAGTATAGGTAATATCGGTATCTACAGTTCTGTTGTTGTAACGGACTTGAATAATTGCATTGGGATGTAAAGCTCTTTTAAACTCTAAAAAACCATTTTTGATCATCAATAGGTGACGAACCACTTTGATCCCTCCTGAGGTAGACCCTGCCGAGCCTCCTAAAAACATAAGTCCGAAGAAAAATAAAGTCAAAAAACCGCCCCAAGCCGTAAAGTCAGCCGTTGAAAAGCCCGTTGTAGTAATTATAGCCACGACCTGAAAAAGGGCATGCCTTAATCTACTTTCGGTGGCTCCCCAAGGTTCGTGATCAATAAAATGTGTTTGATCGGCCCCCAAAGAACTGATGAGTGCAAAAGCGAAAGCTATTCCGGTAAAAGAGAAAATAAATTTAAGATAGGTTCGAAACTCTTCATCCTCAAAGATTTTAGCAAACTGACCCGTAAAAGCGAAATAACTCAACACAAAATTACTCCCTGCAATAACCATAAACAGAACGGTAGTATACTGAATCCATGGGGCATCGTTCCAATGGGCTAAACTTAAATTTTTAGTTGAAAAACCTCCCGTAGATAAGGTGCTCATCGCATGATTGACGGCATCGAAAAGACTCATTCCGCCACCCCAAAGTAAAAGAGCATTTAGGGTCGTAAACAGCACGTAAATCAGCCATAAACGCTTGGCTGTATCGGTAATTCTCGGGTGTAATTTATCGCTGCTAGGTCCGGGAGCTTCTGCCGTAAACAGCTGCATGCCTCCAATCCCCAACAAGGGTAAAATTGCTAAAGCCAAAACAATAATTCCCATACCACCAATCCAGTGGGTGGTACTTCGCCAAAAAAGAATCCCTGCAGGAACGGCCTCTATATCGTTTAGTATAGTGGCTCCAGTGGTCGTGAATCCAGACATGGATTCAAAAAAAGCATCACTAAAAAGGGGAATCGCCCCGCTAAAGATATAGGGTAGCGTCCCGGATAAACTCATCAACAACCAGCCTAAACTTACGACCATATACCCATCTCGTTTAGCCAGTTGGCGGTCGTTGTTCCGACACAAAACCAACAACATTCCTCCTACTCCTAAAGTGGTAAATGCCGACATCAACAGTGCAAGCGTTTGACCGTCTTGCATCAGCCAACTCGCTCCAGCAGATAAGAACATAAAGCCGCCGTTAAAGCACAGCAATACGCCCATCAAATACCCGATGATTTTTAGATTAAGCATCTTTATAAGAATAAACTTTCGATCCGCTTAATGGCTTTTGGTAAACAACACACCACTACGCGATCCCCAGCTTCGATTTTATAATCTCCCAAGGCTATAATTCCTTGTCCGTTTTTGATAACTCCACCAATGGTAGCTGTTCGGGGAAAATCTAAATCCCGAATACAATAATTAACCACCTTGGAATGCGATTGTACCTCGAATTCCAAAATTTCAGCATTTAAATTGTTAAGGGTGGTCATATCGAGTACTTC
>WTJH01000081.1 GCA_011524915.1 Flavobacteriales bacterium
TAGGAGATGGTTTTTTTGAAGCGGGTCGCACAGTATTTAATTCAGTACCTATAGCTGAATACGCGAAAAGCGCTCCACTTTCGTCTCCTTGGGAAATTGACGATTCAGAAAATCAGTCGGCTTTAAAGTATTCTGGACAGGTCGTAATCGGTGATTCGACTAACGAAAATGTCCCCCCCTTAGTTGTAATAGGTACAGAAGATGGTCCAACCTCCCCCACTGCAGAATTTATAAGATCCGGGACCCGTAATAATGTCATCAACTTTACTTCAGAAAACAGTGTGGTTTATGACAATCAATTCCATGAAACAGACGTATTGAATGTTTCCATGGGAATTTTGAACCCTGGATATTTCCCTTCTGCCGGACATACCTTTAGTATTGGCACTAAAGTAGGCAAAACAAACGATTGGACTAATCCGTTTACTATAGAATTCGGTGCGCCAACCGAAAGTATCTCCATTGATTCTGAAGGTCAGGTATTTATCCCATTTAAACTTTACGGAGATCAATTTTACAGTCATCATTCCCAAATTGATGAATTGAATGCCAATTTAGTATCTGCGACTTTATATCTAGGAGATGGATCCCAACTAACTGGGATTGACTTTAAGAATAAAACAGATGAATTGAACAATACCGTCATCGGAACATTGGCTTTTGATGAAAATGAAGAGGGTTACAACAATACTGCTATGGGTTTTCAGGCCCTTCAACGGAATCAAACAGGGAATGACAATACCGCATTGGGAATCCGAGCCATGGAATATAACGATAGTGGCGAAAGAAACGTAGCCGTAGGAGGATATACCCTGTACAAAAACCTTGATGGAAACGACAATACAGCACTGGGATACGGAACCCTTGAATTCAATAGCAATGGAAACGAAAATACTGCGCTAGGAAGACGTGCAATGGCTCAGAATGAATCCGGAAATCTGAATACAGCTGTCGGAAGTAATGCTCTTAATGCCAACCAAGATGGCAATTATAATACCAGTGCAGGTACAGGTGCACTTATCTATACAAAAGCTTCTGCCAATACCGCTTTAGGTTATTACAGCGGCTCTGATAATGTATCAGGAACACTAAATACTTTTGTTGGATTTAATGCTAACTCTGGAGGCGAGCAAGCCGCCAATTTGGTTAATGCCACAGCTATAGGAGCCAACGCTATAGTAACTCAAAACAACACCATCCAACTAGGGAGTCAGGACCTTGACTATGTTTTAACTCAGGGAGTTGTTTCAGCCACCGCATTTTATGGAGATGGTTCTGGCCTTTATAATGTGGCAAAAGGTTTTCAATTTGATGACAATCGAAATTTAAGTACAACGGGATCGTTTAGCCTAATTGATGAGGTGCTAAGTTTGGATGTTTCAGCCACAGCACAACTTTGGAGTCACTCCCCCGAAGAAATTGATTTTGGGAAAGACAATATTTCCATTAGTGCGGAAGGTATGAACTATAATTCCTCCGGGTTTGGAAATGTGGCCCTCGGAAATAGCGCACTGGAATACAACGAAACTGCTAGTGAAAACACAGCTGTAGGGCTTTATGCTTTAAGTGAAAATCGAGAAATCGGCTTAAATACAGCTGTAGGTGCTTATGCACTTATGCAAACAGAGAATGGAGCCGCCAATACGGCAGTAGGACACAATGCTCTTACCGAATTTAAGGAGGGCTATTTAAATGTTGCATTCGGTAATGGAGCCATGCAACTCAAACAAAACGGGCATAGTAATGTAGCCTTAGGGGGCGATGCTTTAAAATTTAGCCAACTGGGAAATCAAAACGTGGCTGTAGGTACCAGAGCTGGAGAACATATAGGTGAATTGGATATGACGCTTGAAGAATTTGATCAAATTCAGCAAAGTGGAATTCCCATTGCTAGTGGTAATGTAGCCATAGGTGATGATGCACTAAATTCTAATAGAGATGGATATGGGAACGTTTCTATCGGTGTATTGGCTGCCGAAAAGTTAACTAGTGGAAATGATAACATTATTGTTGGACCCGTAGCCTTAGCAGATGTTTCTGGAGATATGAATAATGATGATGGAAGAATAAATGAGGTAATTGCTATTGGTAGAGGAGCCATGAGAGAATCGAATAACGGAAGTCGATCGGTTGCTATTGGGTTTAAGGCTATGGAATTTTATAGCAGCACCAATTCTCATACATTCCAAACGGGATCGGAAGAAGATGATCGATATTCGAAATCGACAGCTGTTGGATATATGGCACTAAGGGGTACTGAAAATGCTCAGGAAAATACAGGAATGTGGAATACTGCCATCGGCTATCAAGCCCAACTCCACATGCAAAGTGGTTTCAATAATACTTCTGTGGGTAACGAAACCCTTAAAGATAATTCTTCTGGTTACAATAATACCGCCATGGGAGATTGGTCTCTTCGCAATAATGTTGAAGGGAAAAATAATGCAGCCTATGGTACATGGACTTTAACCAATAATGTATCGGGTACTTGGAACACAGCTATTGGTCATTCAGCCATGGTAAGTAACCAAGGAGGAAGTTACAACACTGCCTTAGGTGCCGATGCTCTCGGGAGAAATATTAATGGGACTAGAAATATTGCTATCGGAGGTGCAGCCCTATATGCCAGTGAGGATGCAAGTGAAAACATTGCCATCGGACTAAATTCCCTTAGAAACAATAGTTCTGGGACTGTAAATACTGCAGTAGGACATTCTGCGTTAACTTCCAATACCTCTGGAGAAGGAAATACAGCGATTGGATACCATGCGCTTCGAGCAAATGAAACTGGATTTACCAATGTGGCTGTTGGACAAAATACACTATTGAATAATGTTGAGGGTTCAGGAAATACAGCTCTGGGGTATTTATCTGGTGAATTCAGCCAGGGATCCAACAATACTTATATTGGTTCATATAGCCGGTCAAGTGATATCAATCCTGAAATTCACAATGCTACAGCTATCGGCCATGATGCGGTAATCAACCAAAGCAACACTATTCAATTGGGGAATAATGATATTGAATGGGTCAATACTTCAGGAAGTATTTCCGCAACCGCATTTTATGGAGACGGGTCTAAACTTACGGGGATTGGAGCTGGACAAATCCCGGGACTCGAGCTGTATTACAATACTGTGGTCGGAGAAAATGCATTTACCCTCCCTGAAGTAGAAAATTCTGTTGTGATTGGAGCAAATGCAGTTGTTTCTACCAACAATACAGTACAACTCGGAAATAACGATACCACTCTCGTAAACACCTCAGGAACGGTATCGGCATCTGCTTTTAAAGGAGATGGTTCCGAACTAACGGGGATCAATGCTGGACAAATCCCTGGACTCGAGCTGTATTACAATACTGTGGTCGGAGAAAATGCATTTACGCTCCCTGAAGTAGAAAATTCTGTTGTGATTGGAGCAAATGCGGT
>WTJH01000191.1:0-12225 GCA_011524915.1 Flavobacteriales bacterium
TGTACCACTTACAGTATTGGCATAGGCTCCTACCAACACGTTGTAATTGGAGTTTTCGGTATTGATTTTACCTGCGCTATATCCAATAGCCGTATTATGGTTAGACTCGCTTATTGTATTAAGGGCAAATGAACCCACTGCAGTATTTCGATATCCCGTTGTATTGTTGTACATCGTTTGAGCCCCTACAGCCACGTTAGAACGACCGCTACCGGTATTTCTGGCCAAAGCTGAAGCTCCCAATGCCGTATTATACCAGGCTGTTGTGTTTTCATTTAAGGCCCAATCTCCCACAGCGGTATTGTAGCCACCTGTAGTATTGTTTTGTAAACTAGCACCTCCCAAACTAGCATTGTATCTCCCGGTGGAGTTCGACTTTTGACTCTGATATCCGATCGCTGTATTCCAGTTTCCGGTATTGGAACTTGTAGCACTTCCTTGAAGGGCTTCATACCCGACTGCTACAGAACCGGATACATTCCACTCTTCAGCTTCATCAATGTCTGTATTGGGGTCATCTGAAAATGTATAAGCATAAGAATCTCTATTGAAGGCATTTTCCATTGCCCCTGTACCAATAGCTACACTTTTTTGGTTTAGGGTGCTATTTAAAAAGACATCTTTACCAACTCCAACGGCTTCTTCAACGGTGGAGCTCCCTTGGTAAGAACTATTCGAAAGTATTAGGTTGCCATTTTGATCAGGTGTAATTGTTGAAGAGACCGTTAGATTCGTTAAGCCCGAACCGTCTCCAACAAAGGCAGTTGCAGAGACCACTCCGCTTGTGTTTACCAATACAATGTTGTTATCTCCCAATTGTATAGTGTTGCTTGCGGTTACATTTGCTGCATATCCAATGGCCGTTGAATTGACTACACCTGAGTCTATTCTTGTCCCAGCTCCAACTAAAGTTGTTTGTGATACAACACCAGTTGTTTCATATCCAGCACCATCACCTATAGCAGTATTTAGATCTCCGCCCTGTAGGTTGTAGAACGTATGAAACCCTAAAGCGACGTTTCTGTAACCGGACGCTAGATTGTAGAGAGAAAGCGCCCCAACAACTGTATTGAAATTTCCTTCTGTAATTGAGTACAATGGAGCATGCCCTACAGCTGTATTCATATGGGAATATATTTCACCGTCTTCTGTCCAAGTATATAGTCGATCAAGAGTTGATCCTAAATTTCTGAGGGCAAAATTCCCTAAGGCAGTATTATTATCCGAGTATGTAGAATTGTACATTGCATGGTGCCCTAAGGAAACATTCATATACCCTTCTAGGGATTTTTCCATATTGTTTTGCCCTATAGCAATGTTACCAGATCCCTTAACTAGGGAAAGTAAACCATTCCACCCCATAGTGATATTTCCACCACCTTCTTCGATGACAGGTAATGTAAATGTCCCTAAAGCGATATTGGCAGAGGTCGATTTGGCTGCATTATACATTGACATATGACCTATTGTTACATTACCGATTGCATTTTCTATAACTGTGCTCGTTGATGTCTGAGGTGAAGCATACGCTCCAGCACCTATTCCTATATTTCCTGGAACTCCAAATATTGATTCATCAAGGGTCGAGCTTGGCATGTCAGAACCACCCCAAGACGGGTGAGTATTCCGAACATTAGAAAGTGCCTGATTTCCTAAAGCTATGGAGTTTTCATTTACATTTCGATTCAGTAAATTGGAATCCCCAATAGTTATATTACCGTTGGCATCTGGGGAAAGTGTTCCCGAAATGGTCAAATTCGTCAAGCCCGAACCGTCTCCAACAAAAGCAGTAGCGGATACCACCCCTGAGGTATTTACCAGTTGAATATTTTCATCACCTAATTGAATGGTATTACTCGCAGTTACAAGAGCATTGGCACCAATAGCTACAGCGTTTACAATATTTCCTGTTGGGCTTGCCACTCCGGCATTGGTACCAAGGAAAATATTTTCATCTCCACTTTGAAAATTATTCCCTCCGTTATATCCGATAGCTAGGTTATTATTGCCCTGTGTATTTCTGCGTAGCGCATATTTTCCGATGGCGATATTTTTATTTCCTGTGGTATTGTCCTCTAAGCTGTTTTTTCCGACCGCAACATTATCAATCCCACTGGTATTGTAAACCAAAGCAGAATGTCCAACAGCTGTATTTTCACTTCCGGTGGTGTTGTTGTTAAGAGTAAGCATACCAACAGCCACATTGCTTATCCCGGTTGTGTTTAGATACATGGATTGATTTCCAACTGCGGTGTTTTCACTCCCGCTTGTATTGTCATTTAGGGCACTATTACCCAAAGCAACATTGCCATATCCTGTAGCGTTGTTGTACAATGCTGAATAACCAACACCGACATTATCATCTCCCTCGGTATTCATAACTAATGCACCTGCACCTAAGGCTGTATTGCCCCCTCCAGTAGTATTATTTCGTAACGAATTGTATCCTAGAGCTGAGTTGTAGGCCCCTGTTGTATTTTGTTGAAGGGTTCGAGGTCCAAAGGCTGCATTGTCGTGTCCCTCGGTGTTTTCCTTTAGCGCATTCCAACCCACAGCCACATTGTACCAACCTGTGGTGTTGCTTTCCAGGGCATGTGGACCCAAACCTACATTTTTGGTATTGTGTAGGTTAGCATTATTGGATTCGTCTGTTGAAGTATTATAATCGTTATTGACTAGTAAATTGTCATTTTCGTCCACTAGATTTCGGTTACTATTTAAAGCATAACTAGCCAAAGGAACCGGTTTTATGGCCTCGATCCCCATGGTTATATAACCGTTACCAAAATCTACTTCGTCTTTTATATAAAAGGTTTGGGACCAGTCCAATTCAGCAAAAATACCGCTGACAACCGTTCCATTTCCAATCACTAAGCTCACCACCCCATCAACAGTAGTGGTAACCGTATGTGTTTCCTGATAATCCACATTTTGGGATTCATCCAAAATACTGATCCGTAGGGGAATATTTTGACTAACGATTGGATTTCCATTACTGTCTTTAACTAAGGCAGCGTAGTTGAACTGTGCATGTGAGACCCCCATAACCAGGAGCGTCATCATTCCGAAAATGATTTTAAGTGTAGCTTTCATCAATTAATTTTTGTTGGTCCAGATTTATGGACATACTAAACTACAAATAAAAGCTTCTCAAGATGGTCTCAATGAATTGAGATTATTCTAGGAAATATATACGCAGGCTTGATCTACCGAGAATTTTATGACCTAATCTACTTAAAATCAATTGTTTTTGATCATAATTTTAATCTCTCGATCCAGTGTATAGAGCTTGATGCGTTTGTCTAAACTACTTTTCTCTTCAGAGATGATGGCCTTGCCGATAAGACGTTTAAATTCCTGATTAAGATTCTGAATCATCAATAGTTTATTGCGTTCGTTTTGGGCATTCGACAATTCCGGGTTATGAACCAAATCTTTGATCCGACTGGCCAAAACTTCTTTGTGGTCTTTCAGTTCAAACAATACATTGTATTGTTGAGGAGAGACTTCAAAACGCTGGGTTTTATAGCGTACCTCCTGAGGAGATAAATGAATAAATACAAATTGTTTTTTTCTTCTGCTCCAGCGGAAATAGATCAGGGTTAGACTCACGATAATAAGTCCGATTCCCGCATAGTATAACCGCCAATCTCGGAGATAAGAGCCGCTTTCGAGCGGGCGACTTAAAAATAACTTTAAAGGAGATTTATCTATTTTAAAACCATTGGTGGATAGGGTAACAAAATAGGCATGGGTCTGATCAAAACTCAACAGATCGGAGCGGTTGACTGCTCTAAAAAACAAGGGATTGGGTTCATATGTTTCATACCGACTTGCATCGGGATCGATTTTAACAATTTTTGAATTCGACTGCAAATAGAGGTATTCAGGACTGGGGATACGGGTGTTAGTATTTACGAAAACTAAAGAGGTTAAAGCGTTTCCTTTATCGACTTTAGTCCACGTTTTTTCCTGAAAATTAAAGCTCCAAAAGTCTTCTATACCTGTATTTTCTTTTGGATTACGGGCATCGACTCCTCTCCCCTTAAAGGTGTATAAAAATCCATTGGAATAATGTCCCGTAATTGAAAATTGAGCAGGGGGGATGGAAGAAGATTTTTGAATCGGATATACTTCCCATTCTCGGGTGTTTTGATCGAAATAAATCAACTGATGCGAGGCTTTCCAAAAACCATAACCTCCATAGCGGAAAAGGGTGTCTTGATGTTGGAAGCTAAAGCCGTCGTGTAGTCCTTTTTCAATCTTGGACCGATCGATACGAATAAAACTACTGTCTTGGAGTTGGTAAATTCTCCCATTGCCCTGATGAACACCAACCAACTGATTTTGCCATTCAAAAAATTTCAAGCGTAAAAACTGCTTGGATAAATGGGAGTCTAAATTGAGCTCTTGGGTTTTTAAGATCTTTAAAGTTTCCGGATCCAACACGGCTAACTTGTCCTCCCCAAAAATAAAAAGTTGCTGACTGTTGGAAGTCAGTACCATTTTTTGAGGGACCCAAAAAAATTCTTGAATATTGGCAGTTGATAAATGGCTCCCAATACTTAGGAGTATACTGATGAATAGGGTGATAAGCATTGATTTATGGATCAGTTGTTTGAAGGAGTTTGGAGACTTTTTCGGGGGTCAAGTTTAACAGCCCTGCTTGGGGAAGTCGTCTTAATAATTCTCCCCAATTCGAATTTTCGGCAAGCACCTTTTGGAGCAGCGGAAGCGCTTCTTTTTCTCGGTTGTTATTTAAAAGGGTGACGGCTTTCCAAAAAACCATTTCTATATTTTGAGGTTGTAGCGCCTGTGCCTGATCGTAGAGTTCAAGGGCTTTTTCCATATCCCCATGTTCCATAGCCACATCCCCGGCATTCATATAGTCATAGGCTTTATGCACGGTAAGCAAGCGACTCAGCTCGCCAATGGGATCGGTATGGTCGTCTACTCTCAGGTCAATTTTTTTATCGGTCCATGGTTGGTCCGTTTTTTGAGGGCCAACCACCAAAAGCGCAGCCGATTGTTTTCCACGGATATCCCCACCAACGGATTCGGCAGCTTCCATGGCTTTGAGCATTCGTTCGGCCAAGGGGAGTTCAGCAAATGACTCAAAGGCTTTTTTCATAGCCGGAACCACTTGATCGCTCAACATCATATTGGCCTGTACCGAAAAGCCTGCTCCTTCGGCATGGGAAGCTTCGGCTATACAGCTGCTCCCGGTATGTGCTGCTACATTTCCTTGAGCATCTAAAAAGGCGGCTTGTCTATAGGCCCGCCCTTCATCTTGGGCAATCAAACGTTCTTTGACTTCCACCGCACTTAGGCCTTTTTCCATCAGCGCCAAGCCCTCTGGTCCGAAGGCAGGATTGACTAAAGATTGTGTAGCGACTACCCCCACTCCAGATTTTCCCCAACTGACCAAGGTTCCCACGGCAAACCAATGACTTTGAACGGCGACCCCCATTTCTCCAGTCTTCGCATCTCGGGCAACAATAGAATAGGTATGTGCAAATGCATCCGAACGTCCTTCCTGGGCCATAAGAGAACCAAAGGAGAGACCGATAAACAAGCCGCTTAAGAATTTTTTCATGGTTATGTTGGTTTCCGTCAAATATATCAAACTCCCTTCATTATCGAAAATGAGTGATTTATATATCTTTAGCCCATAGATCTATATACGATGCATATACTAATTATTGGAGCTTCGGGTATGGTAGGACAAGCCGTACTTTTGGAATGCTTGGAACACCACAGTGTCACACAAGTGGTTTGCGTGAGTCGTTCTCAACTTCCTCAAAGCCATCCGAAATTGACTTCACTTGTACTGGAAGATTTTACCGCTTTTCACACCCTCGATTATGATTGGGGGAGGGTAGATGCCTGTTTTTATGCTATGGGTATTTCCTCCGTTGGGGTCAATGCGGAGGTGTATTATTCTTTAACCTATGATCTTACGGCAGTTATTGCGGATCACCTGTATGAGCAAAATCCGCAAATGGTTTTTAATTATGTGTCGGGTCAGGGAACCGATAGTTCCGAAAAAGGCGCTTTAGGCTGGGCACGGGTCAAAGGAAAAACAGAAAACTACATTCTCAATAAAGGCTTTAAGGATGCCTATATGTTCCGTCCGGGAGCCATAATCCCACAAAAGGGGATTCGTTCAAGAACCGCATGGTACAATGCCGTTTATTGGATTATGCGTCCCTTTTTTCCGCTACTGCTGCGGTCCAAAAATATTTCTAGTACAACCACGCTGGGCTTAGCCATGATCCAGACCCTTCGCCACCCCGGAGATCAAAAGCATCTGGAAAATCCACAAATCAATGCACTTGCGGCACTGCCTTAGTTCCAAAGCTCTGGAAGTACAGCAATACTGGAAAGCTCAAAATCGGCTTTGTGTTCGGGATGATGGGTCCAAGCCTGTTGAAATTTTCCTGTACGAACCAGGGCGGTTTGGATCCCTAGGGTTTGAGCTCCGGCAATATCATTAAACAAATCGTCTCCGACCATCAGGGTCTTTTCGGGGGAGCATCCAATTTCGGCTAGTGCTAAACGGAAAAAATCGGGCTCGGGTTTGCCCAGAACAACCGCTTTTTGGTGGGTTACATATTCCAAGCCGGCAACAAAGGCCCCGGCATCGATTTGTAGTCCTTGTTGGGTTGCAAAAAAGCGTCCTTTATGGAGGGCAATCAGTTGAGCGCCAGCAACGATTTGTTGCATCAATTCATTCATCAAATCAAAGGTCCAGCCCTTTCCGATATCTCCAATCAGGATGGCCTCCGGGTCTTTTTCGGTTTGTATGCTTGTGGGATAATCTTCCATCCCCTCCTCCTGTACCACCAGACGAACTTTAGAATAGTGCTGCTGCTGCAGGTACAAAACCCCTAAATAGTTGGCGCTTAAAATTTCATGGGCCTTTACGGTCAACCCCAAAGCAGTTAACTTTTGAGCGATTGCCTTTCGAGATTTTTGGGTGTTGTTGGTCACAAAGCGGTAGGGAATATTCCGTTCCCTTAAAAAGTGTAAGCTTTCAAGCCCCCCCGGGATCAATTGATCGTCTACATAGAATACCCCGTCCAAATCCAATAAAACACCTTCTATTTTACGACTCATCTGTTTTCTTTGTTTCAATATAGGACTAAAATCTTAATGCCATATGGGGCAGGCCGCCCATGGAAATTGTATTTTGGTACGACAAGCGAAGGTTTAAATCATGTTTCGAAACTACAGTCGTTTAGAGCTATGCATATTGGGATTAGGGATTTTGTTGTGGGCGACACCCATCCATGCCCAAGAATCATCCGGAAAAACCAGACGGGCCGAAGTTTTGGTAGATCAAGGCGTTTTTTTGGTTTCTTATAATGAAGTTTTGGAGCAGCCCAACTGGGTGAGCTATACCGTTCGGAATATTGTAAAAAAAGCCGACCGGAAAGGGATCCGTTTCCGTACAGACCCTCGCGTACATACTTCCGATGCGGCCGACTATTACAACAATCCTTGGGACCGAGGGCATCTGGCTCCTGCAGGTTCATTTACGGATTCGTACTCCAATCTATACGCCACATTTTCCTATCTCAATATTGCCCTTCAAAAAGACCAACTCAATCGGGGGGCTTGGGCCCAACTCGAAAATCAGGTGCGCCAATGGGCAAAAATCTATGGTCCTATTGAGGTTCGTATAGAGTTGCTCTTTGCTCCAGATGCGACTGTTCTTCCCACGGGAGCCACCATCCCATCCACTTTTGTTAAACGCCTTTATTTTTCCGATGGAAGTACCAAATGCTTCGAATTTTTAAACGAAGATCCCAGCTCGGATTGGGAGGCCTACCAAATCGGTTGCGGGCCTTAATTCTGCTGAAAATTTAAATTCTTGTTAAACAAAAATTGGCAAAGGCCTAAAACAATACATTTGTATAAAGTACTATACGATGTTAAAATTTCCTCTTCCTTCCTTTTTATTGTTTTTAGTAGCGTTCACTTTTTCCACTTCTGTATCGGCTCAAGATTTTCAAGGAGAAGCCACCTATGTGACCAAGCGTAAATTTTCCTTTGATCTGTCGGGGACTCAATTGAGTGAGGAACGAAAAAAGATGATTCAAGAACGAATGAATCAGTTTTCAGAATCTACTCATAAACTCACCTTTAACCGAACGGCATCTGTCTATCAGGCGGAGCAATCCCTAGCGCCTCAGGGAATGTCTGGTGCTCGGGGAGGCATGCGTATGCAAATGATGGGTTCTTTTGATTCTGGAAAACTCTATGTGGATCTGGCAGCACAACAGTATACACAAGAGACCGAATTGATGGGTAAATTTTTCTTGATTCGGGACTCCCTCGATCGGCCGCAATGGAAGATGACCCAAGAAACTAAGACCATCGGTCAATACACCTGTTATAAAGCAACTTATACACAAACAGTTCGCCGTCCGGCATTTCTGGCAGGCAAACGTCCCAAGCCTGGCGAAGAACCACCGGTAGAGGAAATAGAAATGGAAATTGTAGCCTGGTACACCCCTCAAATTCCCGTTTCCATGGGCCCCGACCAACTCACGGGTCTCCCCGGACTTATTTTAGAGGTCAACGACGGAAATTCGACCACCCTTTGCACCCAAGTGGTGATCAATCCTGAAGAGAAAAAAGAGATTAAAGCGCCCAAAAAAGGCAAGTTAGTAGACCAGAAAACCTTTGAAAAAATCCAAGAAGAACGCATGAAGGAAATGCGCGAGCGTTTTCGTGGCGGTCCAGGGGGTGGTCGTGGTGAACGTATCATTATCCGAGGCTGATGAAAAATGCAGTTGTTTTTTGGAGCTTGGTTCTTTTGGGATCCCTTTCCCAAGTCTTTGGGCAAAATGTAGCTTATAGTGGGGTTCTTCAAGACAGTTTACAACAGCCCATCGTTGCTGCCAATGTAATGGCTCTGGAATCGGATTCCCAATTGATGAGCGATTTCGCCATTTCCGACTATGAAGGAAAATTTAAATTAAAACTTCAAAAAGGGGTAGCTTATACGATTCAGATCAGCTATATCGGATATAAAAATATCACCAAACAAATCCGACTAGAGCAAGATGCCACCCAAGCCTTTATCTTAAAAGAAGACCCCCAAACCTTAGATGAAGTTGAGGTTACTTATGAAATGCCGGTGACCATCAAAGGCGATACCATAGTGTATAGTGCGGATGCCTTTTCGGACGGCAGCGAAAAAAAATTAGGCGATATTTTAGAAAACCTTCCGGGGGTTGAAATTACGGACGACGGCCAAATCGAAGTGGAAGGCAAAGGGGTTTCCAAAGTCATGGTAGAAGGCAAGGACTTTTTTGATGGGGACTCAAAATTGGCCCAAGAAAACATCCCTGCCGATGCCGTTTCCAAGGTCGAGGTCTTGCGGAATTTTACAGAAGTCAATCAGTTGAGGTCCGTATCCGACAACGAAGATAATATTGCCTTAAATATCAAACTTAAAGAAGGGAAAAAGAACTTTTGGTTTGGCGAATTCAATCAGGGAGGAGGTCCGGAGGACCGATATCTCCTCAATCCTAAGGTGTTTTACTATTCTCCCAAATACAGTCTAAACTCCATTGGAAGTCTCAACAATATGGGGATTAGTCCCTTATCCCCTCGGGATTATTTTAACTTAACGGGGGGCTTTCGCAACCTTCAAAGAGGTTCGGGAACCAGTATACAGTCGGCCGGTGATGGTTTAGGCTTGAGTGCCTTAATGAACAACCGCGCCCAACAAATCCAAACCCAATTTGGGGCCTTTAATTTTAGTTACAACCCCACAGACAGCTGGTCCATTAGTGGATTTGCTATTGCTTCCAGGAGCGATGTTCTCATGGGAAGCACCACCACTCGACGCTACAACAATTCCGATGTGGTGGAAAATACCCAAGACGATCGCGATCAAAAAAGCACCAACCAAGCGGTAAAGTTAAGTGCGTCTTATACGCCCAATAAACGACTCCAGTTGGACTACGATTTACTTTTTAAATCCAGTTTGGAAGATGAAGTTTCCGATTTTCAGACCCAGGCCACCGTATCGGACCAAATCCTTTCCACCAATCGGCAGACCCCCAATTCTTGGAATCAAAATTTAAATGCCTATTACACCTTAAACGAAAAGCATATTTTTTCGTTGGAGGCCCAACACAAGTCGAGTTTCGAAAATCCCTTTTATGGAACCATCCGAGGGCAACAGCCTTTTTCCATTTTACCCGTTTCGGATGCAGAAGACCGCTATAACATTCGGCAAAGCAAAGAAACCCGCAATCAGAATTGGGATGTCAAAGCCGCGCATTATTGGGTTTGGAATAAGCAAAACAATATTCAAACGACTTTGGGCTTTACGCAAAGCACCCAAAGCTTGTTTTCCCAAATTGAACAGCAGTTGGATAATGGTGCTGTATTGTCTTTTAATCAGCCCATTTTTAACAACGATGCTAGCTATCAAATCCAAGACTATTTTGCACGGGTTAACTATCGTTTTGTCAAAGGAATTTTCACTTTTGACTCCGGAGTGACACTGCATAAATATTTGGTTCAAGACCAACAAGAGGCCTCGACTTTCCGTCAGGAGCTCGATCGCTTGGTTCCCAATATTCAGATGATATTAAAATTCCGATCCAGCGAAAATTTACGTTTGACCTATCAAATGACCAACGAATTTACCGACATTTCCAATGTTGCTCGCGGCTATGTCTTCCGAAGTTATAATTCATTCTTTAGTGGAAATCGTAATATCAAAAACGCTGTATTTCATAACTATAGCATAAACTATTTTAATTATAATATGTTTAGCTTTACGACGATCAACGCCAATCTTAATTACAGCAAGCGTTTGGAAGCCATCAAAGGCGATGTACAGCTTAGAGGGATCAATCAGGTCCGTTCGGTCCAAAATTCTCCCTTTGCAGACGAGGTATATTCGGCTTTTGGACGGTTCCAAAAACGCTTCCGTAAATGGAAATTGGATTCCAGAATTCGACTTTCCTATTCAGAGCTGTTTAATCAGATCAATCAGCAGGCCAACCGATCGACCTCCTTCACTCAAAACTATCAAGCCAGTATTTCTACCAATTTTAAGCAAGCCCCCAATCTAGAATTGGGCTATAATCTCACCAACAATCAATACGACAATGGAGGGGTAGAAACCCAATTTTTTACCGAACGTCCTTTTGCTCGATTGGATGCTGTCATCAAAAAAGATTGGATTGCCAGTATCGACTATAGTGCCTATCGCTACCGAACTCCCGAGCTCGTCCTAAACGAATATGCTTTTTTGGAGGCCTCTCTCACCTACCGACCCAAAGACTCTTCTTGGGAGTATATGTTGGAAGCTACCAACCTGACCAATAATGCTGCAATCAACACGGATAGTTTTAATGCGCTTTTTAATACCACCGTTTTATATGCGGTTCAACCCCGTTATTTTCTTTTGACTTTAAAGTATAACATCTAAAAAATATATCCTGTCCCGTCGAGGGGTACTCTATTTGGCTTAACTTTGTGAAAATCTGGTCTTATGCGAAATAGATTACTCACTATATTTATTATGAGTTTTACGCTCGGCCTTCAGGCACAGGTAGGGATCGGTACCAATACCCCTGATGCTTCTGCAGCCCTAGAGATCGTAGCGACATCCAACAATAAGGGGATCTTGATTCCCCGCCTGACCCAAGCCCAAAGAAATGCCATCACAAGTCCTGCCACAGGACTTCTAATATTTCAGACCGATGCTACCGCAGGCTTGTATTATTACAACGGTTCCAATTGGAGAGGCTTTGGTGAAGTACGTACCGTCAATGGACAAACCCCAGCAGTTGCCAACGGCAATGTAGCCATAACTTTGCTCCCCACCCAAACAGGGACCCAAGCCAACAGAACAGCAACTACCAGCCTAACCGATGGCTTAATCCATATCGTTACGGGAGACCCTACTCCAGCCGAAAATGGAAAGGTCTATATCTATTCTACAGCCACCAGCTCTTGGAACATTACTTCGGCATTTACGGATACAGACGAACAAGACATCAGCGGGTCCAGTTTCGATACAACTACCAATCGCCTGACCATAGGAATCACGGGTGGAATGAGTCAAACCATCGATTTAAGTGCTTTGGCCAGTACAGATTCTCAGACCCTAACGCTTTCCGGAACAACCCTGAGTTTAACCAATGGAGGAGCCGTTACCCTTTCCAGCGGTACAACAAATACAGACAG
>WTJH01000191.1:12325-13482 GCA_011524915.1 Flavobacteriales bacterium
GTCAAACCCTGACTTTAGCCGGTCAAGTCTTGAGTATTTCGGCCGGGAATAGTGTCACGCTTGCCGATACCAATACAGATACGCAGACTTTAAGTTTTATTTCAGATGTATTGACCATCAGTGGGGGGAATAGTGTCACCATCCGATCCTTACCCTTTACGGTTTCCGATGGGAATACCTTGGCCTGGAACGGAACCACTAATCAATGGAATGCCGTCAACGATCTTCGAGTACCTGTTGCTTCTGCCGCGGATCCCATTCAGATTTTTAAATCGTTAATACCGGCCAATACTACTGCCGAATTGGGACGAGCAGCCAATGTTTTTGAAAAGGTCTTTACCAAAGAAATCCGGTCCGAAACAGCCAGCTTGGTATTCAATACCGGAGTGAGTTCATTGACTGTTCCGCAGATTGTTTTTGAACAGGGCAGCACCCAAATAGGAGGCTTTGGTCAAAATCGATTTTTTATCGGAAATTTTGCTGGGGGAGATTATTATATATTTCCGTCCACTACAACGGGGGCCAACCTAAATGATGTATTGACCTTTAATGGGTCCAATGCCTTAAACTTTAATTCCATAGCCGCCCTTGAACAGCAAGATTTAGATGATGTAGTGGTTATGGGAGGAACAACAACCCGCTCCATATCCGTAGGAGATTTTTCTGCAGATGGGGATGTCAATGTTGCCGGAGGAAATATCAATATTGCTACTTCACTATCCAACGATACCATAGAGCTAGGAAACAGCAGTTCAGATACCCTAGTGATTCAGGCCACTCTATCTTCAACCCTTGAAGTGGTCAACGCTGCAGTGGACTTAGGGACAAATACACAAGAAATCGGTACCGTTTACACCCAAAATATTGATTCGAACACATCGGATTTAGAATTGAAAAGGGCCGGGAACACCTGGGCCGGAATCGATACTTCCAACAATTTTTTTATTGGACAAGATTCGGCAACAGGCTACACTTTCCCTACCACAGAACCCCTTTCGGTAGACCGTCAGGTATTGGCATATACGGCGAGTAATACGCTGAGTTTTTTGTCTATTGCAACCACCGATTCTCAAACGATTGCAGCTGCTCTGAGTGGAACCACCCTGGAGTTAAGACCTGAAAATATTACCACAGCTTCCATTACGGTGGATTTAAGT
>WTJH01000135.1 GCA_011524915.1 Flavobacteriales bacterium
CAAGAATTGATTCTTAGTAATCATTTTTAATAAAATTCTAATCGAAATCAATGTTTTTTGTTTAGGATTACAATAAATAATGAAGTTGTACGTTAAATATGTCGTGACTGTCAAACTACGCAAACGCATCAATAAAAACGGAACCATATCTCTAAGGTTAGATACCTTTTTGGGATATGAGGTAGATCCTACAGGCAAAAGACGTGCCAAGCGGGAGCGGGTCACACTTCCCTTTCATTTAGTTGAAAACCCCAAAAGTATAGCCGAACACAAGACGAACTTGGACAATTTGGCCAAGGCCGAAAAGCTTCGCAGAGAAAAGGAACAGCAAATTAATGCTTCGCTAAAAAAGCCCTTTAACTCTGATCAGCTCAAGCAGCCTTTTGTTCCTTTTTTCAATATTGAAATCCATAAGGCACTTACCGTATTTAGCACCAAGACTTCCTGTATCAAGGGAGCCCAAAAGTATTTCTTTCAATTCGAACGTAACAATGTTCTTTTTGAAGAAATTACGACTTCTTACTGCCAGCGTTTTATGTTTTACCTGAAAAATTCAGCTGTAAAGAAAAACGGAACGCCTTTATCAGACAATACCATACGTGCTTATTTCAACACGTATAAAACCATATTAGACCAAGCCGTTAACCAAGGGTATTTATCCGAAAACCCTGCAGCTGAGGTCGAGCTGCCTAAAATTGTGAATTCGTCTCGTACCTTTCTCAATTCAGAAGAATTCGACGTTTTAGCGCAAACCCCTTGTATGGATACAGAATTGGAACTGATGTTTTTAATCTCTTGCCAAACAGGCCTCCGTTTTGACGACATTAAGCTTTTAAAGTGGAGTGATTTAAAATTTTCCAAGAGCGGTGCCAGTTTTCAATTGGAAGATCAAAAGGGTTCCATCAAACGAAAATATTTGTTAGATGAAGTTCTTAGTGCCAAATTACAGGCGCAATCCTCTAAATCGGGAAAGTGCTTCCCTACCGCTAAAATGAATTCCACGACCAATCAATTGTTAAAAGAATGGGGAATTCAGGCTGGACTTCAGAAAAAACTAAACTTTCTTTCTGGACGCCACACCTATGCTGTGCAGGCCTTAATGGATGGAATGGATATCAAAACTCTGCAGTTGCATTTAGATCATAAAGATGTCCGATCTACTATGGTTTATCAAGACCTTCTCCTAGTAAAGAAACCCCAAATGAGAAAACCCAAAAATGTACTTTTGGGGATCTTTAATGGGCAACAGAAGAAAAGTCTTACTTCTGATATCCGCCAAGAACTTCGAGCGTACAACTACTCCTTTTAAACCCCCTTATTTTTTGTACTTTGGAGACGGAATGGAACGTCTCTCAATTCTATTGGTGTTGGTTTTGTCTTGTGAATCGTCTCAAGATTCAACAGATTGTATTGACCGAGCCAATATAAATCCAGAGGCCATTTGCTATGAAATATATCAACCCGTTTGTGGTTGTAACCAGCAGACCTATTCCAATGATTGTTATGCACAAGCGGCTGGAGTAAGAGAATATATTTCTGGGCGTTGTAATGAAAATTAATTATGAAAAAGATTTTAATATGCTTCTTTAGCATCAACTGTCTTTGGGCTCAAGTGGATCCCAAAAACATTGAAATTGTCCGAGATTCCTATGGAGTTCCACACATTTTTGCTCCGACCGATGCCGAAGTTGCCTACGGGTTTGCATGGGCACATGCAGAAGACGATTTTTTCACCATCCAACAGGCCTATTTAGCCGGAAACAGTCTCTTGACCAAACATCTCGGGAATAAAGGCTTAGGCGCTGATTTTTTAAGCATCTTTATTGGATCTGAGTCCCTTGTTCAGCAACAATACGCCGAGCAAATTCATCCTGCGTATAAAAAAGTTTTAGAAGGCTATGCTGCTGGGCTAAATGCCTATGCACAGGCGCATCCAGATGAAGTTTTGGTCTCAGAATTATTCCCGGTAACGCCTCATAAAATGCTGCGATATGCCCAATTACAATTGTTTGTATCCTCCAAAGGAGATAAATGGGTAAGTGCCATAACCAACAATCAAACCAAGTATACATTTGACCCGCAAGAAATGCGAGGGTCCAATACATTTGGCTTCAGCAGATCCAAAACCGCTGGAGAGGGAACTTTTTTAGCTATCAATACACATCAACCCCTAGACGGTCCCGTTTCTTGGTATGAGGCACATCTGTGTAGCGAAGAGGGAACTAATATTTTGGGAGCTGCATTTGCTGGAAGCCCTAATATATTGATTGGTGCTAACGAACATTTGGCTTGGGCGCATACCGTTAATCAGCCCGATAAGACGGACGTATTTGCGCTACAAATGCACCCCAAAAATAAACTGCAATACAAAGTAGATGACCGCTATTTGACTCTAGAAAAAAAATCGGCTAAGCTGCGGGTGAAGGTCTTGGGTATTCCTGTACAAATCAAAAAGAAATATTACCAGAGTATCTACGGCCCTACCCTTAAAAACAAAAACGGATTTTTTGCTGTACGTACCCCTGCCCTTTTCGAAATCCGAGCCTTAGAACAGTGGTGGCGGATGAACAAAGCTCGAAACTTTAGTGAGTTTTACAAGGCTTTAGAGATGAAAGCTATTCCGGGATACAACATAGGATATGCCGATAAAAACGACACCATATTTTATATCTCAAATGGATTGATTCCTAAAAGAAATCCAGACTATGACTGGGCCGGAGTTGTCCCCGGAAACACAAAAAAGACCCTCTGGACAACCACCTATGAGGTTTCCGAACTGCCTCAAGTGCTTCAACCCCAGGCCGGGTATTTTTACAATACCAATCACAGTCCTTTTTTATCAACCGATACCTCTGAAAATCCCGATCCAAAGGATTATGCTTCGAATATGGGGTTTGAAGATTATGACAACAACCGATCCACGCGTCTGAAAGCACTTATTGACGAACAAGAACAGGTGAGTTATGAGGATTTTAAACGGATCAAATACGACAATAGCTATCCCAAAGACTTCCACTTTAGCTGGATGAATATCGATGCCCTAAACAGCATAGAAGCCTCTAAATATCCAGACATTGCTCCGCTTATTGAGCGGATCCAACAATGGGACCGAAAAACAGATGCAACTTCTTTGGGAGCTGGCGCTTTCGGTATCTTATATTATCGTTTATCCAACTATTATTCGGATTTACCCAAAGGCAAAATTTTCCCGGCAGCTACTCTGATTAAGGCTTTACGGGATACCCAAGACTATATGCTTAAATATTTTGGCACCACGGAAGTTCGTTTAGGAGATTTTCAAAAATTGGTTCGGGGATCCAAAGAGCTACCTATTTTTGGACTCCCAGATGTTTTAACGGCCATGAGCGCTAAACCGCATACAAAAGGCAAGGTAAAAGTTACGAGTGGAGAATCCTATATCGAATTGGTTCGATTCGATGACCAAGGGGTACATATAGAATCTGTTATTTCATATGGAAGCTCCGATCATGCCACATCCAAACACTTCGATGATCAAATGGAGCTATATGCGCAGTTTAAAACCAAGCCCATGACTCTCGATAAAGAAAAGGTGTACGAACAAGCCGTACGGGTATATCACCCAATGGAATAACTCGTATTGAGTAAGATACGTGTGTATAAACGCTCGTATTGATCCAAAACCTCGGGTAAGTTGTAGGCTTTGGCTTGTTCAAAGGCTCCTTTTTTGAGCTGCTGATGTAAGGAATCGTTTTGAAGGACTTCTATTGTCTTTTCCGCCATTGCCTGCGTATCTCCAACAGAAAACAAATAGCCCGAAACTCCGGATATATTTACTTCGGGGAGTCCTCCAACATCGGTTGAAATAACAGGCACTTCATGAACCATGGCTTCCAATGCAGCCAAACCAAAACTCTCTTGCTCCGAGGGAAGTAGAAAGATATCGGTAAAGCAAAGGATTTGATGGATTTGATTGCTCTTCCCTAAAAAGATGACATGCCCATCCAAATCGTTATCCTCCACAAACTGCTGCGCTTTAGATTTTTCGGGACCTTCACCAATCATTAATAATTTAGCATTGACCCGCTGGCGAACGCTTTTAAATATTTGAAGTACGTCTATGATCCGTTTAACCGGTCTAAAATTACTGACGTGGGTCAAGATGCGTTCTTCCCCCGAAACAATCATCGATCGTGGGCAGGGTTCTTCCTTGTTTTCATATCGACTGATGTCGATGAAATTGGGGATTACTTCAACCTCCCTTTTGGGGTTAAAAAAGCTAATGGTATCTCTTTTTAAACTTTCGGATACTGCCGTAACTGCGTCGGAATGATCGATACTAAAGGTTACTGCGGTTTTATAAAAAGGATGTTTCCCAACCAATGTAATATCGGTCCCGTGAAGTGTGGTTACCAGCGGAATATGAATGCCTTGGTCTGCCAACATCTTTTTAGCCATATAGGCAGCATAAGCATGCGGAATGGCATAATGTACGTGTAACAGATCGATCTGATGTTGTTTGACAACATCGACCAATCGGGAGGATAAGGCCAATTCGTAAGGTTGATATTGGAACAGATCGTATTCCGGTACATGAACCTCATGGAAAAACAAGCGTTTATTTAATGCCTCCAATCGAACGGGCTGTCTGTAGGTAACGAAATGTATTTCGTGTCCCCTACTCGATAGAGCCATACCCAATTCTGTAGCGACTACCCCACTACCCCCAAAGGTTGGATAGCAAACAATGGCTATTTTCACAAGGCAGTAGGAATTAATGCTTCATAAACGGCCTGATGCATACGGGTACGGATATTTTGCTTTGAAAAGGCATTTCGATCCATAGAAGGATAAGTTCGGTTACTTAAAATTACAACAATTAATTCATGTTTGGGGTCCGCCCAAACATAAGTCCCCGTAAACCCTAAATGCCCAAAACTTTCTGGACTTGCTGAGGGTCCTGCAGGCCCTTCTCCAGAAAACTGTGGTTTATCGAATCCTATACCCCTGCGAACATTTGCCGTGGCAAAAGATCGCCTGTTGAATTGATCAAAAACAGCGGCAGAAAACAAAGAGTCTTGCCCGATTTTTCCTCGATCCAAATATACCTGCATCATTTTACCAAGCTCGAAAGCATTACTAAAGAGTCCTGCATGACCTCCAATGCCTCCTAAAAGTGCTGCTCCCATATCGTGGACTTGACCCCGAAGTTCCATTTGCCGAAAATAGGTATCCCGCTCCGAGGGCACGATGGAATCTTTGGAGATCCACTGCAGTGGTTTATATCCCGTTCGTTCCAATCCCAAAGGTTGAATCCATTGTTCCAAAACAATCTCTGACAATGAACGTTGATAGGAGTCCTCCAAATAATACTGTAAGAGATAATAGGGTAGATCTGAATACTTATACTCCAATGAATCTAAGAGGGGACTTTCGCGAATGGAGTCTCGTATAAACTTGTGGAATTTTTCCTTGAGATACATTTCTGGTCCAACAGCTATATTATAGCGCTTGTTGGGTTTTTTTCGATACCACTTCTTTAGTGGATGATTATCTTCATCCAGGGTTTCTTTATAGAAAGGAATCCAAGGCTGTAGGCCTGCATAATGCGATAAAAGTGCCCGAAGGCTCAGATCGGCCTTGTTTGAATTTTTAAAGTCAGGAAGTAGTTTCCCCAAGGGCTCATCTAAGGAAAGTTCGCCACGATCCACGGCTTGGATCACCACAGGAAGGGTGGCCAAAATTTTGGTTAAGGAGGCTAGATCGTAGACATCTGTTAATGCTACAGGACGCTTTTGAGCATAGGTATGATGGCCAAAAGCTTTGTGATATACCAAATCGCCATTTTTAGCAATCAATATTTGCATGCCTGGCGTCATTTTTTGGTCAATGGCTTCCTTGGCCAAACTATCGATCCTGCTTAATCGAGTGATTGAAAACCCTTGGTCTTGGGCCGATACTTGTTCCCAAAACACTTTTTTTTGGAGTTTAATACCCGAACCCACAGAGTAATTCCCTGAACTAACGGGTAGCTTCCCCTGAATATCGGATAGTCCTACAAGAGCTTGAGCGGCTTGCCGTTGTGCAATTTCTGAGTTTTGATAGGCCCACAACAAGGCATCCGGTCTAAATTTTAGAGACTTAAGCGCATAAGGCTTAACAAAAGGCACCAAAATAATAGGCCTTGATTTTTGCCATTTCTGAAGTTGCTTCAGCATCTTTTTATCGAATTCGAAGGGCTCCCAAGGATTATCATTAGCCCTGTGAAAACTTACAACTAAAGGGGTTTTAGGATGTGTCGCCAACCAATCTTCTAAGTTGTTGTCGGTTAATCCGGTGATATCTATATAGGATCCTAAGGTTTGATGAAAGGTATAGTCTTCTGCGTCTCCAAGGGCTATATGTCCCAGCTTTTGATTCTTCTTTAAGGGAAGAATATCATTGGTGTTTTCCAGGAGAGTAAGAGCCTCGCGAAAAGCTTGGGCAATCCATGCGGTGTCTATATCATTATTGAGATCTGCAGTTGCATTTTCAGGGTGGATGGGAGAATACTGATGAAGTCCTGCCCAATACTTAGCTTTTAAAATCTTTTTTACACTCCGGGCTAAACGAGATTCCGAAATTTGCCCTTGATTATAAGCCTTTTTAATACTTGAAATTCCTGCCGGAATATCTTCGGAAAGCAACAATAAATCATTGCCCGCCATAAAGGCCAATAAATCAATGTTGGATCCTTTTTGATACTGAGATACTCCTTTCATGTCTAAAGCATCAGTGACCACAAGCCCGTTAAAGCCCAATTGTTCTTGAAGAATTTCAGTAACAATTTTATACGATAAGGTCGAGGGAAGACCAGCGCGTTCGATTTGTGGGAGGTTTAGATGTGCCACCATAATTGAAGACACTCCGGCTTCTATCAAACGCTTAAAAGGAATTAATTCTTTTGTATCAAGCTCCTTTCGATTCCGATCTACTGTGGGAAGGGTCTTGTGGGAGTCTTTTTGCGTATCTCCATGACCGGGAAAATGTTTGGCACTGGTGAGTCCACCAGAAAGATTGTATCCCTGATGTATGGCAACTGCGAAGTCCGCTACGGTTTCAGGATTTTCTCCAAAAGCACGGTTCCCAATTATTGGATTTTTAGGATTAGAATTTACATCAGCAACTGGAGCAAAATTAAAATGAACTCCTAAACGCTTGGATTGAAGCCCCATCCGATAACCTATTTGTTTGGCCGTTTGTGTCGAGGCGTGAGCTCCTAAGGTCATATTCCATGGAAAATCCTGAACGTCCTGTAGGCGCATCCCAACACCCCATTCGGCATCCATGGCAACTAAAAGTGGGACTTGAGCTTTTTCTTGGAGCGCATTGGTCCAATGCAATTGGCGTTCTGGGGTTCCCAAAGAGTATAATACGCCTCCAACTTTTCCGGCTGCTACCAATCGTTCAATCGACTGATAGTGCAAGGTATCCCTATTGGAAAAAACCATGGGCATAAATAGTTGCCCTATTTTTTGCTCCAGACTGAGCTTCGAATAAACACTATCTACCCATTGGATTTGAGTTTCCGCATCTGAAGAACGAAGGGGGTCGGGTTGCTGGGCAAAAAGTCCAAAAGCAACGAAAACAAAAAAAGTCGTAAAAAGTTTAAAAAAACCGTGCATGCCAACTGTCTTGTGCAGGAACTTCCCAAGCCGAGTTTAATTCTGCAACATTCTGAACCAAATTATTAAAAACAATAGTTTGTGGCCCTACAGATCTGGATTTTACCAAATTTTTAAATTCCAACAGCGGCTTATGTGCCAAAAATTCTCCTTGTCGGAAGGTTACATTCATTCGATCCAGCAGACTGATCTCAAAAGTAGATTCAAGGGTCTGAATCATTCGTACCTGTGCATCTATGGAGCATCCACTGGCTTGAGTGTTCTGATCCAATCCTATGATTATAAAACGATTGTAAGGAATCTTAAAAGCGGCCTGTAAATTTTGACCATGGGCTGTCCAAGTCTCCAAAAAGCTATTGAGGTCTTTAGAGATTTCCGCCACTTCGGTATCCGAAAGTTTACGGCTACTAGGATAAACCCATACACGGGCTTCAGGGGCTAGGGTATCGAAAGGGACAATCATTGAAAAAGTACTTAAAGATCCTCGGCAGTAGCGATTAGTTCAGCAATATCCAAAACAGGGATCTTGCCTTCCATTTCTTTGTTTTTAACTCCATCAGACATCATGGTATTACAGAAAGGACAGGCTGCCGCTACATAATCTGGAGTGGTTTCCAAAGCTTGTTCGGTACGCTCAATATTGATTTCCTTATCCCCTTTTTCGGCTTCTTTAAACATTTGAGCTCCCCCGGCTCCACAACACAGTCCACGGGATTTACAGCTTTTCATTTCCACGAGCTCGGCATCCAGCTTTTGAATAATTTCACGAGGAGCCTCATAGATCTGATTGGCACGACCTAAATAGCAGGGATCGTGATAGGTGATGCGTTTTCCTTGAAATGTTCCTCCTTCCACGGTAATTTTTTGGTCTTCCAAAAGTTGCTTTAACAATTGAGTATGATGAATCACATCATAGTTGCCTCCCAGCTCTGGGTATTCGTTTTTAAGGGTATTAAAACAATGCGGACAGGTGGTGACTACCTTTGTAATTTCATAGGCGTTCATGACCTCAATATTGGTCATGGCTTGCATTTGAAATAAAAACTCATTCCCGGCGCGTTTGGCAGGATCTCCCGTACAGCTCTCTTCGGCTCCCAATACAGCAAAAGAGACCCCAGCTTTGTTTAAAATCTTGACAAAGGCTTTGGTGATTTTTTTAGCGCGATCATCAAAACTTCCAGCACATCCTACCCAAAACAAAAATTCAGGTTTTTCTCCCGCAGCCACACACTGCGCCATTGTTTTTATTTCCATACTATTATTTATGCATCATGACCGTCATCGAAAACTTCGATGGTCACTTCCTTTTCAATTAAATCCGTGAATTTACCGTTATAGCGCGTCGCGCGAACTAAATGATTATCGATCCAATGATAGTTTCCACCACGTGGTTTGCCCATCAATAAAGAATGATATTTAAATCCGTGGTCTTTCAGCCATTTTTCGGTTACCCCTCTGTGCGCTTCTACACGGGATGTAAAGAAACAAATCAGATGTCCTTGGTCGTACCAACGGTTCAAAGTATCCAACGCGTCGGGGTACACCTCTGCAGTGGCCATTCGCTCGGGTTCTTCGTTTGGAATATCATCGCAAATAGTACCATCGATATCGATCAAATAGTTTTTAATACCCTCAGGGAGTACTGGACTTACCTGTTCTCCGTTTTCGACTTTTTGGTGTAAATAGCTTTCAGCTTCTTCTTTGTTCATCATGTGTGGTTTAATTGATTATGCTTCGTTCGCCCACAACAGGCGATCTTGGTTATTAAAAGGCCATGGAGCTCCATTGTTTTCAATATTGCTCATCATGTTATTGAGTTCTGTGGGTGCGGCAGACTGTTCCATTACTAAATACTGACGCATATCCATAATTATGGATAAAGGGTCAATACCAATAGGACATGCCTGCACACAGGCATTGCACGAGGTACAAGCCCATAGTTCTTCTCGAGAGATATAATCGTCTAAGAGCTTTTTGCCATCGGACTCAAAATTGTCTCCCTTAGCGGAAATTTGTTTTCCTACCTCTTCTACCCGATCTCGGGTATCCATCATAATTTTTCGGGGCGAAAGTTTTTTACCGGTCTGATTGGCAGGACACTCGCTGGTACACCTACCGCATTCTGTACAGGTATATGCATTCAACAATTGAACCCAAGAAAGATCAGTAACATCCGATGCCCCAAAACTATCGGGTTCTGCGGTTTCCTCTGTGTCGGCGGCATAGGGGTCCGCATCTGGGTCCATCATGAGTTGAACTTCCTTAGAAACAGCTGCATTGTTACGGAATTGCCCCGCAGGATTTAGATTGGCATAATACGTATTGGGAAAAGCCAATAAAATATGTAGGTGTTTAGAAAAATATAAATAGTTAAGAAACACTAATATCCCGGCAATATGCAGCCACCAAAAACTTCGTTCTAGAAGTACAATTGTATCGAGTGAAAACCCATTATAAAGCGGCATTAAGTAGCTTGAAACTGGAAAAAATCCGGCTTGAGCGTAATGCGGATAATTGGCTTGCTGCAAAAGTGCATCTGTGGCATTCATGCTTAAGAATAAAAACATTAAAACCACTTCGAAATACAGAATTAGATCGGCGTCCTTTTTGGGCCAGCCCTCCATCTCTGGTTTGATGAATCGCTGCAATCGAATCACATTTCTTCTGATCCAAAATACGACTACTGCTAAAAGAACTAAAGCCGCTAAAATTTCAAAGGTTCCGATGACCACATCATAAAAACTACCTAAATATGGGGCGAAAATACGATGCGTCCCTAATATCCCGTCAATTACGATTTCAAGCAATTCAATATTGATCAGTATAAATCCTACATAAACAATGATATGCATGATCCCAGCTACCGGACGAACCACCATTTTGGATTGTCCCAAAGCCACTCGTATCATTTGCCCCCATCGGCGACCCGCTTGGTCGCTTCTGTCCACATCCTTTCCCAGAAGAATATTGGATCTAATTTTGAGAATGTTGCGGGTAAATATCCCCACACCAAGAGCAAACATGAGAGTAAAAATAATATTGGGAAGATAGGTCATACAGCTATTTTAATCATTTTCATTATCCTTCTCTTTACGTCCAAAAATAGAGAAATGTACATAGCGTTTGGGGTGGGCTTTGAGATCTGTAAGCAGGGCATCCATAGCTTTAGTGGCACTTTCCATCTGTCGATACAAGCTGTCGTTATGAACCAGTTGACCTAAGGTTCCAGAACCATCTTCGACACGACTTAAAATAGCCTGAAGAGACCCCGCTGCTGCTTGGAAGCTATCAATGGTGCCCTTGATGTTGGCTTGGGACAAAGAGTCTGTAAGGGCCGCAATATTTGCTGAAGTATTATTTAAATTTTTCATACTCCCTTGGAGATCCGAACGATTTTCGTCTAGAACATCCACCAATACACCGGAAGCTTTGTTTAGGTTTTGCAGTGTAGCGGACAAATCCTCTAGGGTGTTTTTTAAATTATTTTGAGATTCATTATTAAGCACATTGCTGACTCCAGAGAATACAGAATCTGCACTGGCTAACATATGCTCTATTTTAGCTTGCAAGGGTGCTATTTGACGATTCACAAGCTCCGTAAATCCAGGCTTAATGGTACCCGATAAGGTATCTCCTGTTTGCATGGGTTGCGCATCAAAGGCGGGATTGATCTGGATAGCCATCCCCCCAATGATTCCTGTTTCGTATAGAATAGCAGTACTGTTTGAAGATAGGTTTAAGCCGTCTCTTATTTGCATTTTTACATAAATGTCTGTGCTTCCGGGCTGAAAATCCAACTCTATAACCTTCCCGATGGTTAGACCATTCAATGTAACTTTTGCTCCAGGAACCAGACCTTCCACTTCGGGATATATGGTGTATAGGGTCAATTGTCGTTCAAAAACAGAACTTCCTTTGAGATAGTTAAATCCCACAATAAAAAACAAAATACCTGTCAGAACTAGAAGGGCAGTTTTGACTTCACGAGCGTATTTCAATGTGTATAAATTAAGCTAAACAAAGCTAACAATTATTTTCGATCTCCTCTTATTTCTGGGCATTAAGAGCCTTTTGGAGGGGGATTTTTTTTCCTTGGCGAAAGGCTACAATAAAAGCAGCTGTATAGCCTTTCTGTTGCGCCTCCTTTTGCAATTTTTGAACTTCCGTGTAGCTACTACTTTTCCCATAAAAATATCGGTAGATTTTTTTGTCTTTCGTTTGGAAAACAGGGGAAAGCCCTTTAAAGTTATAGGGCTTTAATTCGAGATCCTGACTGGAAGCTGCCAACTGAACACGATAAATAATATCGTCCGAAATGGAAGATGATTGCTTGGGCACTTCAGGGGTGGCACTGGACTGACTCAAAGATTCTTCGGGTGCCAATGAAGCCTGAAGAGATCGTTTATAATCTTTAATGGCTTGAGCGATAGCTGTTGACATTTGGTTTTGCCCACGAGCAGAATTTAAATAAGCGCCCTCTTTAGAGTTGGTTAAAAACCCCGTTTCTATCAGGACGCTAGGCATGTAGGTATACTTCAAAACAATAAAACCGGCTTGTTTAACGGTGCGGTCTTTCCGTTTCATACTCCGAACAAAACTTTGTTGTATGGTTGCTGCCGCTGCAATACTTTGATCGAGATAGGTTTCTTGCATCAGCGTAAGCCCGATAACAGACTCTGGATTATTGGGATCAAAACCGTCGTAGTTTTCTTCATAATTGTCCTCATAAAAAATAACGGAATTCTCCTTTTTAGCAATCTCAAAATTTCTTTGGTTGGCATGAAGTCCTAGAACGAAAGTTCCTGCCCCATAGGCTTTAGGTGAGGAAAAAGCATCGCAATGGATGGATATAAACAAATCTGCATCGGCACGATTGGCAATTCTGGCGCGTTCAAATAACTCTACAAAAACATCTGTTTTACGGGTATAGATGACTTTGTAGTTCGGATCCTTTTCTAGAATCTTACCCACTTTAAGAGCTATGTTAAGAGCGATTTTCTTTTCATAATAGCCGTTACCACGGTTTCCGGAATCCTTGCCTCCATGACCTGCGTCTAAAACTACTGTAAAAACTTCCTTCGTTTTTTGAGCCCAGATATGGTTTCCAGACCAACTGAAAATATGTGCGAAAAACAACCCCATAAAAAAAGCTGTGAAAGCCTTTTTGGGAACGGACTTTACTCCGAAATAATGTTTAATTTTGGGAGCCTGTAAATACATCTGACACAAATTTAGGTTATATCCCTTTGTCATCAAAAAAACTTCTCGGTGTCTTTCTCAGCTCATGGTTGAGTATGCAGTCTTTCTATGGTCAACAAAATGAAATGAATACGGAGACTTCTACCCTAAACTCCCAAATTTCAGAACCGATTGCTGTGGATAGTTTGCCACAAAGCACTAAACCCATGCTTTTAGACAAGGTTAAGTACAAGGCCAAGGAATTGATGCGTATTGATAAAAAGAACAATACGCTTTTACTTTACGATGAAGCGGAGATGTATTATCAGGATATCGAGCTTAAAGCAGGAATCATTGTTTTGGACTATGCTAAACAAGAAGTATATGCGGGTCGTATTCCTGACACTACAGGCACCCTAACACAATACCCCTTTTTTAAGCAGGCCAATAACGAAGTAAATCCAGATTCGATACGATTCAATTTTGAAACCAAAAAAGCCTTGATTTGGAATTCAAAATCCGCCCAAAATGGAATGGACGTATTTTCAGGTTTTACCAAAAAGCAGAACGATTCGGTCTATTATCTGAAAGAAGCCAAAGTAACCAC
>WTJH01000176.1 GCA_011524915.1 Flavobacteriales bacterium
ATCTTACACTAAAATAAAGAGTAAGAACAAAAAGAATTTCGTAGCCTAGATAAATGTATTTGTGATGTATAAATAGGGATATGGTTTGCAAAACAAAGTATGCTAATATCAGAAAGGTGTGCCGTTCTTTAGGGAATATTGATTTCATAAAAAAGGCGGTTTAAAGCTAAACCGCCTGACTATGTTTTGTTTATATATCAAAACGATCTAAGTTCATCACTTTTACCCATGCATCAACAAAGTCGTTGATAAATTTTTCTTTGGCGTCACTACTGGCATATACTTCCGCAATAGCTCTTAACTCCGAGTTTGAACCGAATATTAGATCCGCTCGTGTTGCTGTCCAAACCAATTCGTCAGTTCCTCTTCTTTTACCTTCGAACAATAAATCATCATCTGTTTTTGGAGTCCAATAGGTTTCCATAGATAAGAGATTCACAAAAAAGTCATTGGATAATACTCCTGGTTTTTGCGTTAAAACCCCGTGGGTAGAACTATCGAAATTAGTATTTAAACTTCTCATTCCTCCAAGGAGAACGGTCATTTCTGGTGCAGTAAGGTTCAGTAGCTGAGCTTTATCAATCAACAGTTCTTCTGTAGTTAATGTATATTTTTTCTTTTGGTAATTTATGAAGCCATCAGCCATGGGCTCGAGAACAGCAAAGGACTCAATGTCTGTTTGATCCTGTCTTGCATCCATCCTGCCTGGCAAAAAAGGAACAGAAACACTCATTCCAGCAGCTTTTGCAGCTTTTTCTACTGCTATATTCCCACCTAAAACTATCAGATCAGCGATAGAAACTTTTCTGTTATGAGAGTTGGAATTAAATTCTTTTTTAATGTCTTGGTAAGCGGTTAATACCTTTTTCAATTCAGGAGGATTATTAGATTCCCAACCGATTTGAGGTTCCAACCTTATTCGAGCTCCATTAGCTCCTCCTCTTCGATCGGACCCTCTGTAAGTTGAAGCCGAAGCCCATGCAGTTTTGATTAACTGGTTATGGGGGATTCCAGAATTTAAAATTGAACTTTTAAGTTTGTCAATATCAGACTTTGTAATTAATTCATAGTTTCTTTTTGGAATAGGATCCTGCCATAAAAATTCTTCAGCAGGAACTTCAGGTCCAAGATATGTGGTTTTTGGCCCCATATCACGATGCGTTAATTTAAACCAAGCTTTCGCAAAAGCTTCTTCAAATTTTTCGGGATTGGCTATAAAATACTCACATACCTCTTTATAGGCGGGGTCTTCTTTCAGAGCTAGATCAGAAGTTAGCATGGTCGCTTTGTGTCTTTTATTTTTATCGAAAGCATCTGGTAAAATTTCGGCACCATCTTTAGCCACCCATTGATGTGCACCGGCAGGGCTTTTTGTTAATTCCCATTCGTTGTTAAATAATAAGCTTAGATATGCATGGCTCCATCTAGTGGGTGTGGGTGTCCAAATAACTTCAAGTCCTGAAGTAATTGCATCCTCTCCTTTACCTGACTTGTAGGAACTTTTCCAGCCAAAACCTTGTTCCTCAATTGCCGCTCCTTCTGGAGCAACACCAACATTTGTTGCAGGACCCGCACCATGTGTTTTTCCAAATGAGTGTCCTCCTGCAATTAAAGCAACTGTCTCTTCATCATTCATTCCCATTCGTGCAAATGAGATACGGATATTTTTGGCGGAAGCTAGGGGGTCAGGATTTCCATTAGGTCCTTCAGGATTTACATAAATTAATCCCATCTGAACAGCAGCCAGAGGGTTTTCGACATCTAGGTCCAGTTCTCCTTTATCATTTAACCTTCTTGAATCTAACCAGTCTCCCTCGGGTCCCCAGTAAACATCTTCTTGTGGCTCCCACACATCAGTTCTTCCCCCTCCAAAACCAATAGTTTCGAAGCCCATAGATTCCAATGCTACATTTCCTGCCAGTATCATTAAATCAGCCCAAGAAATTTTTTGGCCATATTTTTGTTTTACAGGCCAGAGAAGTCTTCTGGCTTTGTCTAAGTTCCCATTATCTGGCCAGGAGTTTTGTGGAGCAAACCGCTGAATACCCATTCGAGTCCCTCCACGACCATCACCTGTTCTGTAGGTGCCAGCAGCATGCCAAGCCATTCGAATAAAAAACGGGCCATAATTTCCATAATCAGCAGGCCACCAATCCTTGGAATCTGTCAAAACCGTTTCAATGTCTTTTTTCAATTGTTCGTAATCAAGTGAATTGAATTCCTGTCTATAACTAAAACGGTCTCCCAAAGGATTGATCCGTTCAGAATTTTGAGCCAATACTTTAACGTTTAATTGATTCGGCCACCAATCGTCGTTAGTTTTTATTCTAGACACTTGATTCTTTACATGTCCTCCATCAAAACCTAGAGGACAGCCTCCTGATTTTTCTTGAGCTAAATATTTGTCCTGTTGACTAGTAGAACAACTAAAAATTAAAAGAATAACACAGTTGATTAAAAAGAGCCTCTTCATTGTTTTAAAGTTTTAAATTCAGCTTTAATTTAATTCATAATATTATAAAAAAAAGCGACTATTCTTGATAATAACTTATATTGAAATAGTAAAAACTAATGATCGCGTAATTAAAGAGCTCATTCGATAGAAATGTCTCGAAATTTATCCTCTGCAGTCTGCAGCTATGATTACTTCTTCAAATGGGTTTTAGAAGCAAAAAATGGATCTAAATATTCAGAAATTAAAATTGAAAAAGATGACCATGGAATCCTAAACTTGGCAGACTAGTCCGTTATCACCCTTTATATATACTCTGACTTCCTACACCAAGGCATCAAGCGTATCCTCAATGATTTCCCTCACCTCAGCTTGTATGCCGAAGATGGACGCTCAAATTACATTAATTGACAGAGCTGAAAGTTTCCCAAGCATTTAGATTAACCACATGGGAGCTGGGGTTTAAAGATTCATTTTTTTTCTTGTAGTGTTATACTCAGAATACCATCTTAACCAACCGCTGTTGACTTCAAACATTTTCGCAAGGTTACTCACAATTGAAACCAGACTTAAACCTATGTCATGATTAGCCTAAGGCACAATTCACGATGGAGGATAATGGGGTGCTTTGTAGGGAGTATGAAGTGGGATATAGGGGTGTTAGTCTAAACTTCAGTACATTTATTATGAGTAAAGAATGATTAGACTTGTATGCAAATAGTGTGCAAGTGAAGAAAAAACCCCACACTTTCGTGCAGGGTTTAAATAGTGGTTAGTTGATGTGTAGCGTAGCGGCTACGGCTTGCTCCCCCTATTATTCAAAGTTGCAGCACAATTCAATCTTTTAGATCGGCCTCTGAACACTGTGTGT
>WTJH01000027.1 GCA_011524915.1 Flavobacteriales bacterium
AGTCATTTCGAAATGTATCGAGATGCCATGCAAAATATTGGGGCCTCTACCGAAAAAATAGATGCCTTTATCGATCTCATTCGATCTGGGGTTTCCCTAACCGAAGCTTTAAGCCGACTTGAAGTTCCAGCCTATATCCAAAACTTTTTAGAATTTACTTTTGGAGTAATTCAAACCAATAAAACACACCTGGTGGCTGCAGTCTTTACTTTCGGACGTGAAGATTTGATTCCGGATATGTTTATTGAGATGGTTAAAACTATTCAGAGCGAACAAAGTACCGAACTTTTGGATCTGGTTTATTATCTTGAACGCCATATCGAATTAGATGGGGACGAACACGGTCCTTTGGCGATTCAGATGATTGAAAAACTTTGTGAAAACGATCCCACTAAAATTGACGAAGCCATTGAAGCTGCTCGTAAGGCCCTTCAAATGCGCATCCAACTTTGGGATGGCATTCACGCTACTATCGAACAACAACTGCTAATTAACGCTTAAAGATGAAACGAAACTTTTTTATAGTCTTATTGAGTTGTACGGGTTTAATGGCTCAAAAAACTGCTTCGGACTATGCTAATTCCATTACCGAACAAGAACTCAAAGAACTGTTGTATGTCTATGCTTCCGATTATTTTGCCGGAAGAGAAACAGGTACTAAGGGCCAAAAAATTGCGGTAGATTTTCTTCGGGAGTATTACAAATCCCAAAATATTGCAGCCGCAGAAGGAACAACCGATTATTTTCAACCCATGAATCTTTCCATTCGAGGAAAAGAAGTGGCAACGGAAAACGTAGCTGCCATTATTCCAGGAAGTGAATTTCCTGAGGAGTATTTGGTGATCTCCTCTCACCTAGACCACATCGGTGTCCGCAACGGACAGATCAACAATGGTGCAGACGATGATGGTTCCGGTACGGTGAGTATGTTGGAAATTGCCGAAGCCTTTCAACAAGCCGTAGCCGATGGGAACGGACCCAGACGAAGCATTGTTTTTTTACATGTATCTGGAGAAGAAAAAGGGTTGCTCGGGTCTAAATTTTACACCGATCAACAACCCCTATACCCCCTAGCCCAAACCGTTGCCAATCTTAATATCGACATGATTGGTCGCCTGGATCCCAAACGGGAAGACAAGGATCCGAAATACATTTATCTGATCGGATCCGACAAACTCAGTACGGAACTTCACGAAATTTCTGAAGCCGTAAACCAAGCTACTGTAAATCTTAAATTGGATTATACCTATAACGACGAAAAAGATCCCAATCGATTCTACTACAGAAGCGATCATTACAATTTCGCCAAAAATAACATCCCCATTATCTTCTATTTTAACGGGACCCACGCAGACTATCACAGACCTTCGGATACTCCGGACAAGATCAATTACGACATGCTAAAATTGCGAACCGAACTGGTTTTCCACACCGCTTGGGAGCTGGCCAACCGCGATGCTAGAATTGTCGTTGACAAAAAATCAGAATAACCAATTATATACCACCGACATGAAAACTAGATTATTATTTTTTTACTTACTAATTATTACAGGTTCTATGGCCTTTGCCCAAGAAGCTGAGGAAAGTGCTGAAGCAGCTACAGAAATTGCTGCCGACAGTATCCCTGCCAAGGTAAAACGACTCTCTTTAGGAGTAAAACTTGGTGTTCCTAACGTTGCTGGAGGGTCTGCAGAAGTAGTTCTCCCTTTTTTGGATAACCGAATTGCACCTTATGCCGATTTTAGCGGATTTGATGTAGAGGATGCCGAAACAGAAATCGCATTGAGCTACACCGAATTCGGGCTAAATGTCTACTTCGGAAAAGAAGGGAAAGGACTCTATGCTGCCATTGGTGCTGGAAACCTATCTACGGACCTCACTTTTTATGAAACTTTTGAAGAAGAGGGAGTGACCGTACAAGGGAAAGGAACCATTGGTGTAGATATCGCATCTACCAATCTTAAGATTGGTGTTAAAACGGGTGGACGTATCTATTTCCGCTTTGAACTTGGATATGGATTTACCAGTGATGTTCCTTCACAACTTACTGTCCGATTGGAAGAAATCGGTGGTGACGGTGTAGAAAATGAAGTTTTTGACTTCCCAGCCGTTCCTGGTGTTGGAGACAACGGTCTATTGGTTGGAAATATCGGTTTTGGTATTTCTTTCTAAAAACCTCATATATAAACGCTTAAAAACCTCCTTTGGGAGGTTTTTTTATGCCTTATTTTTTGCGCGCTTGTCTTGAACCATTCGGGCTACTTTGGGGTCGTAGGCCATAAATATGTGCGCCCAAATGGATTTTGAAACTGCCCCAATCCAAGGCATTAATAGCACCAAGCCTCCAACGATACATCCAAATACAGCAAGCAAACTCATCCCGGGAGCTAGCAGCTGCGTAAGAACAAAAATCCCTACCGCTAGGGCCACGCCAACCGCATAAGAGACATACATGGACCCATAGTAAAAACTCGGTTCCAATTGGTACTTTAACCCACATTGCGGACAATGGTTTTTAACCCGATTTAAATCCGAAAATGTATAGGGATGGGATTCTAAAAACTCCCCCTGCTGACATCGAGGACACTTGAGCCTAAGGATACTATACCATCTGGAGCCTTGCCGAAACATAACTATTGTTTTAAGCAAAAATAAGTGGAATCTCGCGGTCGGAACGTAACTTGAGTTACATCGGTGCTGTGCATACCAATGGCTGCCTGGAAAATTTTCTTTAGCGAATTAATATTTAACAGGGGCGATTTTCTTCGAATAAGGCATACAGTTCTCTGCATACGATATCAATCTGCAACAAACAAGCTCATGAATTCAGGAACACTAAGCCTTTCTAAAGCCTGTTGGTCACAACAGAGCTCCATAATTTTAGACGTTCTTCCATCCGTATACGTATCCTCGATTGCCTTTTTAAACTTAGCTTCCAACAAGGGGATTCCCTCCTTTCGACGTCTGCGATGCCCAACAGGGTATTCTATAGCCAAGCGATCTGTAAAGGTTCCGTCCTTAAAGAATATTTGTAACGCATTAGCGATAGAGCGCTTTTGAGGATCCAAATAGTCCCGAGTGTACTGCTTGTTTTCAAAGACCAGCATCCGATCTCGTAATTGTTCTATTAAAGGGGTATTTTGGTGGTATTGATCTTCGTAGTGTTGGGCCTCCAAATTCCCCTCGATAAGCCCCACGGCAATCATATATTGCAAACAGTGATCCCGATCGGCAGCATTATGCAAAGTTCCGGTTTTAGAGATGATTCGAAGAGCCGATTCCTGCGTAT
>WTJH01000015.1 GCA_011524915.1 Flavobacteriales bacterium
TTTGGATAGTATTTTTATTTCTGATTTCTTTAGATTTTCATGAAGAGGTAAGGCTAAACCATTAGAATAGGCCAGATAAGAATTCTTGAAATCCTTTTTATATTCCAACTGATATTTATTGTTGTAAAAATATTGAGCCGGAATACACTGGGCACCTATACTGCTTTGTATTCCTTTAAGGTTTAGTTTCGCTATAATATCGTCTCGGTCTATTGATTTATCTAGAAGAATATGATAGGTTTGCCAGGAATGGATGCAATGATTTGGTTCCTTTGGGAGTGTTATATTTTTATTATCACTAAGGTTACTCTCATAGACATTAACTAGTTCTCTTTTTATTTTTAGAATATTTTCTAATCGTTTAAACTGCGAAAATGCTAGTGAGGCTTGAATATCTGTAAGCCTATAATTATATCCGGCTAGTTTAAAAGCTAATTTCCCATGTTCATATTCCGCACCATGATTTCTAAGTAATTTAATTCTTTCATAATGTATTTTGGAGCTAGTAATTAGTGTACCTCCTTCACCTGAAGTAATGGTTTTGCGAGGATGTAATGAAAAGGATCCAAAATCACCAAATGTACCTACATGTTTGTTCTTAAAATATGATCCCACAGCACATGCTGCATCTTCAATAATAGATAAATTATGTTTTCGTGCTATCTTAATTATTTTTTCTATCTCACAAGGTAAACCAAATTCATGAACAGGAATAATTGCTTTAGTTCTTGAAGAGATTTTTTGTTCAATTTCATCTGGATTTATATTAAATGTTGAAATATCAATATCAACAAAAATTGGTTTTGCTCCTACCAACTCTACTACATTAGCCGTAGCTATATATGAAAATGCAGGAACAATAACTTCATCGCCCTCTCCGATCCCTAAACTAATCAAAGCTAGGTGCATAGATGCTGTCCCGTTAGAAACAGCAATTGAATAATTTGTTTTTGTTACTTCTTTAAATTGATTTTCAAGTGCACTCACATACTTGCCTTGTACCAACATCCCAGATCGAAGAACAGAAGTAACCTCTGTAATATCATTTTGATCAATACATGGATTGGATAAAGATATCTTTTTCATATTAACTCTCTTATTCCACTCACAATTTCGATAGAATTCCGAGCATCTTTTAGGCCATACCCTTTTCCTTCTATTATGTTCTGATAACTCACCGTATGTAGATCAGTAAATCCTTTACTAAACTCAATCGCATCGCCCTCTATGGTTAGTGTTCTAAAAGTGGGTAATCCTTTAGAAGTCGCTTCCTTAGGGAGGTTGTCAGCATTAATACTTAAATACCAATTCACTTGAGCCTGTTGAAATCGTAGCGTACCGGCATTGGTATCAGCAGATTTTTCACTGACCGTAAAGCCTTCCATTGGACCAAAGATCCATTGCAACATATCAAAGAAGTGAATCCCAATATTGGAAGCAATCCCTCCGGATTTTGCTTCATCTCCCTTCCAGGAGGTATAGTACCAATTGCCTCGAGAGGTGATATAAGTTAAATCAATATCATAAACCTTATCGGCTGGTCCCTTTTGAATTCTCTCCCTAAGTTTTAAGATTTCTTCGTGATGTCGCAACTGAAGAATGTTATAAACTTTATTGGGGTATTCTTGTTCCAATTCGATCAAGGCATCTACATTCCAAGGGTTCAATACTAAGGGTTTTTCACAAATGACATCGGCACCTATACGTAGTCCATAGCGAATATGGGCATCGTGTAAATAGTTAGGCGAGCAAATACTCACAAAATCAATTTTAACCCCTTTGCGTTTGAGTTTTTCGATATGCCGATCGAAACGTTCAAACTCTGTGAAAAAATGCGCTTGAGGAAAATAACTGTCCATTATCCCTACACCGTCGTAAGGATCATAAGCCGCAATTAGATTATTTCCGGTATCCTTGATGGCTTGCATATGGCGTGGTGCTATATATCCAGCGGCTCCGATAAGAATAAAGTTTTTCATCAAATAGGTTTAACTTGATTATTGTTTAATATGTATTTTTCACCCGATTCAGAACATACCGCCTGGTGCTGGTCATCGAACTGTAAGCGGTGACCATAGGCACTCACCCATCCGATTTGTCTCCCCGGGTTACCCACAATTAAGGCATAGGGTGGAACATCTTTGGTGATGACCGCACCTGCACCAATAAGCGCATAAGCTCCAATGGTATTTCCACAGATGACAGTAGCATTTGCCCCTATGGAAGCCCCTTTTTCGACTCGTGTTTCGACATATTGATCTCGGCGAATGATAGCTGAACGTGGATTGATAATATTGGTAAACACCATGGAGGGACCTAAAAAGACATCATCTTCACAAATCACGCCCGTATAAATGGAGACATTGTTTTGTACTTTTACATTGGTCCCTAAAACCACCCCAGGTGACACCACTACATTTTGCCCAAGATTACAGTTATCTCCGATACTGCAATCTTTCATCACATGTGAAAAATGCCAAATTTTGGTTCCTGAACCAATAGTACAACCCTCATCTATTACGGCTGTAGGATGCGAAAAGAAATTAGAGTCGGCCATCTACGGTATTTTTTGGGTATATTCCTTTTAAATCGTACAGAACAGTTTGTGGTTGCTTTTTTAAAGCTTCCATATCTAAGGCTTCAAATTGATCATGCGCCACAGCCAAAAGAACAGCATCGTAGGTCTGGAGATTTGAGGTCAGGGATAAGCCATATTCATGCTCCACTTCTTCCGAATGTGCACAGGGGTCATAAAGGGAAACATCCATTCCATAATCTTTCAGTTCATGCGCAATACTCGGAATCATAGAATTACGAATATCGGGACAATTTTCTTTAAAGGTAACCCCCAAAATAAGCACTTTCCCTTGGGCTATAGGCAGTCCATTTTGACTCATCAGCTTTACTAATTTATGAGCTACAAAACTTCCCATGGTATCATTTACCCGACGGCCAGCCAAAATCATTTCAGGATTAAAACCAACTTCCTGCGCCTTATAGGCCAAGTAGTAGGGATCCACACCGATACAATGCCCCCCAACCAATCCGGGTTTAAACTTTAAAAAATTCCATTTGGTCCCAGCGGCTTCCAAAACCTCGTTGGTATCCAAGTCCAATCGATCGAAAATAAGGGCCAATTCGTTTACGAAAGCAATATTGATATCCCGTTGGGTGTTTTCAATCACCTTTGCTGCTTCAGCCGTTTTGATACTGCTAGCTTTATAAATTCCAGCTGTAATCACTTGGCCATAGAGGCTTGCTAAATCTTCCAATACCTCGGGAGTAGAACCCGAAACTATTTTTAAAATTTTAGTGACCGTATGTTCTTTGTCTCCGGGATTAATCCGTTCCGGACTATAGCCTAAGAAAAAGTCTCGATTGAAGCTTAGGCCAGATTCTTGCTCCAAAATGGGCAAACACACCTCTTCTGTAGCTCCGGGATAAACCGTTGATTCATAAACGACTATATCTCCCTTTTTCAAAAGTTTTCCGACCGTTACTGAAGATTTCTCCAAAGGAGTGAGATCTGGGATTTTGTTTTCGGTAACAGGAGTAGGTACGGTTACGATATAATAATTACAATCCTTCAGTGGTTCAACTTCAGTTGTCGGCAACAGGGTTTTCCCCACAACCGCTTCCAGTTCTGGAGTACTTATCTCTAGGGTATCGTCTTGAAATGAATTCAAACGGGCTACCCGCTGCGTATTGATATCAAAACCTACCACAGGGTAATGTTTGGCGAAGGCAACGGCTAGAGGTAGGCCAACATAACCCAACCCTATAATTCCAATTTTTGGTTCTTTTAAAGTCATTTAACCATTTATATTTAAGTCTAAATCTATTTTATAATACCTTACATACCATTGTAGGAAGCGCTCAATTCCAGAACGGATCGAAGTCTCTGGCTTATAATCAAAAGCCTCCACAAAGTCGTCCATATGTGCATAGGTTTGAGGAACATCTCCGGGTTGTATGGGAAGGAGATTCATCTCGAAAGGTTTCCCCACTACTTTTTCGATCGTATGGATAAAATCCATCAACTTAACAGGGCTGTTGTTTCCTATATTAAACACTTGGTAGGGTGCTGCAGTAGGATTCTCAGCGGTCTTCTCCTGTGGCGCTTGAGCAGGATTCATAAGTACACTCACCACCCCTTGAACGATATCATCGACATAGGTAAAATCCCGAAGCATCTCTCCCCGATTAAATACCTGTATGGGTTTTCCCTCAAAGAGGGCTTTGGTAAATAAGAACAAGGCCATATCGGGACGTCCCCAAGGACCATAAACTGTAAAAAATCGGAGTCCTGTGGTTGAAATTCCAAACAGATGCGCATAGGTATGGGCAATTAACTCGTTCGATTTTTTGGTCGCTGCATAAAGCGAGATCGGATGATCCACACTATGAGAGGTTTTATAGGGCAGCTCCAAATTTCCGCCATAAACAGAGGAACTGGAGGCATAGGAAAAGTTTTTGATTCCATGCTCCCGAACAGCTTCCAAAACATGCTGGAAACCGATGATATTTGCGTCGATATAGGCCATCGGATTTTCAATGGAATAGCGCACTCCCGCTTGGGCAGCTAAATGACAAACGGCATCTATAGTGTGGGATTCAAATACCCGATTGACAGCTGTTCGGTCTGCCAGATCAACCCGATAGAAATGGAATTTAGGATAGTTTTCAGAAACACTGTTCTGCTGTTGCTGAGATATCCCCAGCTGCTTGAGTCGATCCCATTTGAGTTGTGGATCGTAATAGTCATTGACCATATCCAGCCCGATAACTTCCAATCCCATCTCCAAGAGTTGTTTACTCAAATGAAAACCGATAAAGCCGGCAGCTCCAGTGATTAATATTTTAGTGGGCTTTTCCAATACGATAGATTTGTAGTTTAGTATTCGAATTCAAGTTTTCGGGAAGAATATTTCTCCCATCAAAAAGTTTAACCGGGCGAATCATATGCTGAGTCAAGTTTTCCCAATCGTAGCTCGCAAAAGCGTCCCATTCGGTGAGTATGGCTGCTCCAAAAGCATCTCGAGTAGCTTCCTCCGGTGTGTTGTGTACCACAATTCGGGCTAACTTTTCGTTTGGGTCGTTGCCGTTATATTCGTTCCACATCCGAATATCCTCACGGATTCTACTTTCAGAAACCATAGGATCATAGACATGGACTTCGGCCCCTTCCTCCAACAACTGATCGGCCACATAGATGGCAGCAGACTCTCGGGTATCGTTGGTGTCTTTTTTAAAGGCCCATCCCAGAAATGCAATCTTCTTCTGATTGACCGTGCCGTTTAGGGTGTTTATAATTTTTGTACTGAAACGTTTCTTTTGGTAGTCATTAATTTTAACGACCTGATGCCAATACTCAGCGACTTCCTCCAGTCCATAAAAGCGACAGAGATAAACCAAGTTTAAAATATCTTTTTGGAAACAACTGCCCCCAAAACCAACAGAAGCTTTTAAAAACTTAGGTCCTATACGACTATCCAATCCCATCGCATGAGCAACCTCATAGACATCTGCCCCCGTCTGTTCACATAAGGCGGATAAACTATTGATGGAGGATACCCGTTGGGCCAACATCGCATTAGAGGCTAATTTCGAAAGTTCGGAAGACCATACATTGGTGGTCACAATTTTTTCTCGGGGAATCCAGTTTTCATAAATGGACACCAAGGCTTGCAGGGCTTCTTGACCACTCGGGCTTTCATCCCCTCCTATGAGTACGCGATCGGATTTAAATAGATCCTGAATAGCAGTCCCTTCCGCTAAAAATTCGGGATTCGACAAGACTTCAAATGATACTCCATTTCCAGATCCTTCTAGGACCTCCTTAATTTTTTCAGCAGTTCGAACTGGAAGCGTTGACTTTTCAACAACGATCTTATCGGTAGTAGCCACTCGGGCAATCTCCCGGGCACATTTTTCTACATAGGTCAGATCGGCTGCCATACCCTTGCCCTCCCCATAGGTTTTGGTGGGGGTATTTACCGCCATAAAAATCATTTCGGATCTTTCGATAGCCCCTTCAACATCGGTAGAAAAAAATAAATTTCGCCCGCGTGCTTCAGCCACCACTTCTTTTAAACCCGGCTCATAGACCGGAAGTTGGTCTAAATCATCAGCATTCCAGGCCGCGATTCGATCGGCATTGATGTCTACCACAGTGACCCGAATATGTGGGCATTTAAGAGCAATAACCGCCATGGTGGGTCCCCCGACATAGCCCGCCCCGATACAACAGATTTCTTTAATTTTCATTTTTGGATACACGTTTTCGGATTTCTGAAGAGGAATAATCGTGTTCTCTAGAATTGTAATACATCGCAATTCCCTTTTGTTCGCAATAGGCTTTCCCTGTAAAATCTTTATCCTGATATTCTTCCCCTATAATGCGGACATCGATCTTAAAACTTCTCAATATTTCGTCCAAGTCTTTTTCTGTGACATAAGGCACCACCTCATCTACATACTTACAGGAACTCACTTGAATATAGCGTTCAATAACGCTTTGAACGGGTTTGTTTTTTTCCGGACGGTCCAAGCTGGGGTCCAGTTGTAAACCAACAATCAGATAGTCGCAAACCGTTTTGGCTTCTTCCAGCATTTTCACATGTCCTGCGTGGAAAAAATCAAAGGTGGAAAATGTTATCCCTACCGTATTATTTCTCGGATTTTTCGGTCTCATATAAGATGATGTGTTTTTGTGTGGGACTAAAGGTGGGCGATAAATAAAAACTCACCTTCCGACCAATGGTATTTTCGATCTTTTGTTCTAAGTTTTGAATATAGGCCGTATTGAGTTCGTCTCCGATCAGGAATACTTCGATATGGCCACTGTCGATCCCCTCGGCATAACTGCCGATTAAAATGATCTTTTGAATATTCCCGATACGTGAAACCACTGTTTCAACTATATCCTCAATCCCCAAATGTTTCATCACTACCTTTTGCATGACATCAAAAAGAGGATGTTGCGTATTGGCTTGGTAATGAACTTTATTGTTGTCCTTTTGTTTTTGCAGATAACCTGCCTGATGTAAATGGTTGAGTTCTTTTCGGATGGCGTTTGTAGATTCGCCCATCTCGTTGGCTAAACCGTTGAGGTAGCCCTGATTGGCTTGGGAAACAAAAAACTTAATGACCAAACGCAATCTCGTTTTCGAAGTGATTAGTTCCCCAAGCATATAGTGAGTATCTTAATTACTAAAACAAAGATACAAATTTACTTTTAATTAAGTACCAAAAGTACTCGTTATTATTTTACACATCGGTTTCTATACTCTGTTTTGGCTTGTTCAAAGCCGGCTAAGGCAGCCGTTTTAAACCATTCGCAAGCCTTATCCTGCTGCCCTAAATTTATATATACCAATGCTTTTACATATTCCGATTTTCCTCCAGGGGCCTTAAATACATTTACTACCGTATCTAATTTTTGAAGTGCTCGAGTATAGTCCCCCACCGAAAAATAGGACAAGCCGGCATTTTCGAAATGCTGATATTGATAAGGATCCAACTGACAGGCTTCCTCAAATAATTGAATGGCATCAAAGAAGTTCTTCTGTGCATAGAGCTGTTGCCCCTGAACGGAAAGTTCATTTGCGCGTTGAGAATCCTCCGGACTCAAAGCAATGATTCGTCTAAAAGATTGCAGGTCTGCATTGTTGGGAAACATCTCCACCGCTTTAGAAATTTTATCTTTCCAGGATTTCGTTCGTGGCGGATTCATATTGACAACTATGGCAAAATAGTTGCGAACCAGACTTTCGTTCCTCCCTTTGATCACTTTATCGTAAATAGCTTCCACTTCTTTTAGATCGCCTACTTCCAAAAGTTGGGACATATATACAGAAGCATGCAAAGCATTTCCCGGGAGATTATAAAAGGCTTTTTTAGAATAGTGTAAGGCACTGTCCCGAATGCCTTTATCCCTATAAATCTGAGCCTTCATAATTTCACTATAAAACAAATAGGGATTGGCTGAAGACCCTTCATCTAAGAGCTCAAGGGCTCGGTCATATTTTTTAGCATTATAAAAATATCGGGCTTTTACGGAGGCCAATGGAATGGTCGTTACGGTGATGTTAGGAATCCACGGTAAAGCATTTTCGACTTCGGTTAAGGTCAATGAATACTGATTCGAGTTAAAATCGCGTAACAATACCAATTGACTTTGGAGCGACTTATAAGCCATATTATTGACATAAACCGTAGGCAATACAAACAACAAGGGAAGTACCATTGCCGGTACGGTAAGCTTTCTTAAGCGGCTATTTTCTTTAGGAGCAGGATTTCCCTTCCAAGAAACCAAGGCCAACACCAAGGTCAAGGGAGCTAAAACCTGTGGTCGTGCAATCGGGAAATTCAAGTTGGAATCAATAAAATAGATACCCATATACCCCAAACAAATCCCATAAAACACCAGGGTTTCATCCGATAAGTCTTTGCGTGCTAAAATCCGTAACAGATAAATGCCCGTAATCACAAAAATGCCGAAGTACAACAAAAACCCTAAAATCCCCAATTCTGCCCCGAGCTGAATAAAATCACTATGGGCATGATAGGGAACTATATAACCAACGATATCATTTCTATCGTAATAAATGGATTTAAGCTTCCAATTCCCTAAGCCTACGCCAAGAATTGGAGAACTAGTAACTTGCTTTGCAACTGCTCTATAATAACGTAAACGTTTTTTTATCGATCCGTCGGCTTTTGTAACAGAAATGGTTGCTGCTCGTTTGACCAAATCCCCATCTTTATTCCCAGAAAAGAAAATTTGATTAGTCCCTACAGCTAACAATATTGGAATAATTAAATACAAAGTTTGCCAAATAGGTAGTTTAGAACTTTTGTTCATCCGATATCGAAGAATATTGATCCCAGTAAAAACAGTTAAAAGCAATAGTATCGCTATATAGGATGCACGACTATCAATAAAGGTCAGGCAGAAGAGAGATAGAAACACCAATACAGTCATTGATGTTTTCCATATTTTTTTTGCAAACACTAGGGATAAATACAGCGCAAATGGAATTTTTCCGGCAATTGAAAAGGCAGTAATATTTCGGTTGGCAGTTACCCCTTTAACATTCCCTGAGCTAAATGTATTGGTTTGATACATCCCCAATACTTGATCCAAAACTGCATAAACTTCAATAGCTAAGATGGCAGATAAGAGCACACTACTGAACCGGATTTTATTGGGAATGAATTGTAGGAAGATCGCTACAAAAAAGAACATAAAAAAGGTGTTGAACTGGCGACCCAGATTCAACAAAACCTCCGTGGGATTAATCGCGTAGAAATACGATAAGCCCGCCCATACGATAAAAGCAAAATAACACAGGCTCACCCAACGCATGGAGACCTCTCGAAAACCATCCCCCAATTCTTTGCGATAGATCAAAATCCAAATCCCTGCCAAGCTATTCAAAATACTCATAGACAGCCACTGCGGCGCAATTTTATCCACAGCCCCCCAGTTGGGAACAAAGCCTAAACACATAAATAAAATGATAAAGGCATAGGCAACGAATTGATGTTGTGAAGAAATTTTTTGTGTACTCATAGAAATAAACATCAAATTTGTAGCACAAGATAACTATAAATACGGTGTCCCTCTGACCCGAATCTATAGATTATCAACAGAGATGTAAGCACTATGGGAATATATATTTTAAGTTTTGGGATCAGCGCACTACTGGCCTGGGGCGTTCAACGACTTTTTTTAAGTTTCAACCAGATCGACCAGATCAATTCCAGGTCCTCCCATGCCACTACGGCGACACGAACCGGAGGTATTGGCGTTTTTCTGTCGGTCCTAGCCATCAGTCTATACTTCTATCTGCAAGGAGTCAAACTCTTCGATTATGGTCTGTTCATTCCCTTGGCCTTGATGTTTACTATTGGGGTGTACGATGATTTCTATCAGGCCGACTATAAAATCAAGCTTTTTATTCAATTGATTGTTGCCAAAATACTCATCGACCAAGGCTATCTTATCGACTATTTCCACGGTGTTTTTGGCTGGTACGAAATGTCCCGGATCGCCTCTCAACTCTTTACAGGCTTTGTGTTTTTAGTGATCGTCAACGCCTTTAATTTTATCGATGGTTTAGACGGCCTAGCTATTTCTCAAGCCCTTAAAAGTCTGTTGCTTTTTGCAATCTTTACCGCCCAAACGCATCCCCTTTTCTCGCTGATGGGACTTACCGCTGCGGCCCTCCTACCGTTGTATTATTTTAATACGAGAGCTCAAAACAAAGTGTTTTTAGGCGATGGTGGCTCGCTGTTTTTAGGAACATTGATGGCTGTATTGGCCTTTGAGTTTTTAAATCCACAAACGCCTATGCTTGTATCGGCCCATCAAGCCTGGTTGGCCATCTTTATTTTAGCTTATCCACTTTTGGACCTATTACGGATATTTATCGTTCGCCTCCGCCAAGGGAAGTCTCCCTTCCAGCCCGATGCCAATCATTTGCATCATCTACTGCTCCAAAAACTTCAAAACCACTTAGCCGTTGTTGGCACCATTATTCTTTTGGAAGGACTTTTAATAGGGGCCTTTATCTATGGGTCTAGCCTATTCAGTTAAACCATTTTTCTAAAATTAAGGCATAAAAAAACCTCCCCGAAGGGAGGTTTTGATTAATCTGTATTGACAATAAGATTAGTTATCGTCAGATAAAAGATCTAACTCTGTGTAAACAGAAGTATCCGCTGTTCCACCGTCGATTAAATCGTTGGCTGGACTTGAGAACAACTGTTGGTTGATACCTGCATAGTGAGCATCAGCATCACCAGACATATCAGCACCAATGTTAAAATCAAATGAGAAGGCAACTGTACCAGCAGCTCTCGTAGGATTCGTTTGGTTGATATAAGTCTCCAAGAAGCTCTTGAATCCTGCGATTGAAGAGGTGCTGAATGCTAATGGCTCATAAGGAGTCGTTTGAGTCCCTGTAACTGCAGCTGTATATGTAGCAGCTAAAGCAGCACCAGCAATTGTTACACTGATAGGAGCAGTTGGCTCAGCTAAAAGACCTGTAGAGGAAGGAGCTGTAATTAAAGTTACAGAATCGTTTCCAGTTACAACTACAGTCTTCACTTTAGTAACAGTTTCAAAGTTTAGACCTGTTAAGTAACCATCTCCATTGTCTTTCACAAAGATTTCAGCTGCATCACCAGGCTGGATATGTGCGTGCTGTGTGCTAAGTGTAGTTAAAGAAGCATTTGCAGTAACTGTTAGTACAGTAATGTTACCAGCTGTTGTAATGTTTTCCAGTGTTGTAGCGTTAACTGTAAGAGAGCTTAAGTAACCATCAACAGTCAAAGTCTCAAGATTGGCATTCCCATCAACTGTGACATCATTGTTTTGGTTGATACGATCATTAATATCGCTAGCACCGTTATCTTCTCCAATTACTGTGATGTTTTCAACAGCTGTAAAAGATGTAAAGTCAACATCTTCGTTTTGGTCGTGAAGTCTAACCGTTTCGAATCCAGCTCTGTCTGCAGCAGAAATATCTCCTGTAGTGATGCTAATGGATGCAAAGTCTACTGTAATAGCGTCAGTTAAAGCAATACTATCGTCAACGTCCAATCCTCTAAAGTCAACAGCTGTAGCACTTACTACAGAAATAGCTGCCCCTTGAGTTGCTAGGGCTTGAGCTGTAATACTTGTAAGATCATCAGCATTGAAAGCTGCATTTACAGTAGTCAAAGCAGCTAGTTCTAGTGCGTGTCCACCGTCTGTATCAGTCAAATCAAGTTGTGCATTGATAGATACTAAAGAATTTGCTGCAAAAGTTCCAGAATACGTAATATCTGTAGTCGCACTTACAGTAGTAGCACCAAGTGTAACATCAGCAGCATCTGCAATTGTTAAAGCTCCTTCAATAGCACCATTTACAGTTACATCAGAGTCACCAGTTGCATTGACGGTAAGAGTTCCTGTTCCATCAGTTCCTGCAATTAAAGTTGTACTACCAGTAAAAGAAGAGTTATTTGTGATAGAAACTACACCTGTTGTAATATCACCTCCGTTAAGAGTTAAAATGTTAGCTGTAGCAGCTCCATTGATAGTGATACCGTCACCAGTAATGGTTGTATCAGACGCAGCACCTGAAACAGATGCTACAGTTACTGCTCCGTCTGCAGTGATTGTTGTACTTGCAACATTTCCTACAGTGATAGCTCCTGAAGAAGTTAAAACTGAATTTTTCACTCCAGCAGAAGCGATATCGATCATAGTTGCGCTGATAGTACCAGCATAGTCTGTTTCATCAGAAGATGATTCAAAGCTTCCAGCTGCTAAATCAACAACGGTTGGAATTTCTAATCCTCCAATGTTAACAGAAGTAGCATTTGCTAAAATCAAAGATGTTGAAGGTGTCTCCGAAGCCACAAGAAGTCTTCCCTCTACGCTAGCAATACTAGCTAAGTCGATAGAAGTAATACCAACATCACTTAAGATGATTACATCCATAACAGATGTTAGTGCAGGGAAACTAATGTCCGCTTCAATCGCGTCAAAAGAAAGGTCCCCAGTTACAGTGGTAACGGCATCAATAGAAGATGGCCCTTGAAGAGTTACACTTCCGTCTGCATAAGTCAAGATTGGGAAATCGATGGAAGTATCAGAACCGTTATTCAATGTGATATCTGATCCAGAAAGCCCTTGAATAATTGTACCAATCATTCCTGTGATGGCATTGATACGTGCAAGGTTAGCAGTACTATCCAGTTCTCCACCGTCAGCTACAGTAATGATTACATTTCCCTTAACGATTACAGAAGTAACAACGTCAGTAGAGTTAAATGTAAAAAGTGTTTCAGCATAAGTAAGCTCAGCTAAGTTGGTGATTCGAACGTCTTGTTCGATAACTGCAGCCGCATTCAAAAGATCTTGAAGAGCATTCCAGATGTCATCAATCTCTTCTTCAAGGTTGTTTACTTCAGCAGCGATTGGTGCAGTCGCTGAAGAAACTTGTCCTGCAACATCAATATTACTCACCGCATTATTTAAATCAACAACATCACTTTGGAGATTTGCTAATTCCGTTAATAAACGTCCAATTTCAGATGCATTGTCTGTAGCATCCTCTTGTAAATCTGCTACAGCACTTGCTATGTCAGCAACTCTTGTAGCTAGTGTGGCGATGTCAGTCTCGATATCAGTCAATCCATCCAACTCTGTTTGGAGCTCGAGGATCTGCTGAT
>WTJH01000009.1 GCA_011524915.1 Flavobacteriales bacterium
GCATTATGCAAAGTTCCGGTTTTAGAGATGATTCGAAGAGCCGATTCCTGCGTATATACCTCTATCCGTTCAATGGCATCTAAACGATCTTTGATTTGCGGGTGTAACTGGACAGCACATTCGACTGCTGTTTGCGCATGAAATTCGGCAGGGAATGAAATTTTAAACAAAATATGTTCCATCACATAAGTGCCAAAACCTTGCTTGAGCTGTAGAGATTTACCCTTAAAACTCACCTCATTAAAGCCCCAGAGCGGGGCAGTAAGTACCGAAGGGATTCCCATTTCTCCTGCGATCGAAATCATCGCCAAGCGAACCGCTCGAGAGGTGGCATCCCCAGCTGCCCAAGATTTTCGCGATCCTGTATTGGGGGCCTGTCTATAGGTACGGAGTGCAGCCCCATCGACCCACGCTTGGGAGATGGCGTTGATGATTTGCTCCCGAGTTCCGCCTAACATATGCGTAGCAATGGCTGTGCTGGCCACCCGAACCAGTAAAACATGATCCAAGCCCACCCGATTAAAGCTGTTTTCAAGCGCAAGAACCCCCTGAATTTCATGGGCTTTAATCATATAGGTTAAAACATCTTTTAGGCTAAATGGGGCTTTCCCTCGAGCGATATTTACACGAGAGATATAATCTGCAAGAGCTATGATAGCTCCCAAATTATCGGAAGGATGCCCCCATTCGGCAGCCAACCAAGTATCATTAAAATCCAACCATCGGATCATTGCTCCGATATCCCAAGCGGCCTTTACCGGATCCATTTCAACAGTACACCCAAAAACACGAGCTCCATTTTTTACGGTCGTATCCGGAACTAGAGGTCCCAAATGTTTGGTACACTCCGGAAACTTCAACGCCATAAGGCCACATCCAATGCTATCCATCAGACAATTGCGGGCGGTATCATAGGCTTCTTTAGAATCGACAGTATAGTCCATTACATAAGCTGCTATTTCGACCAATAATAAGTCGGGCGAAGGTCTATTGGCCACATCAAGGGGGATACGCATAGAAATAGGGGTTTAAATGATTCGGGGGGATCTAAATTCTTTCCGCTAAAGGCAGCACCTTTTGGAGACTTGGCCCCACATAAGCTGCTTTGGGTCGGATGATGCGATTGTTGCTGCGCTGTTCGAAAATATGGGCACACCAGCCCGTTACTCGAGAACAAACAAAAAGGGGCGTAAACAGCGACCTGGGAATATTCATATATTGATAAACCGGGGCATGATAAAAATCTACATTGGGAAACAAATTCTTTTCTCTTTTCATGACCTCGTCCACACGCTCCGCTATAGCGTAAAGCTCGGGGGCTGCTCCCGCTTCCGACAAATGCTTGGCCCATTGTTGTATTACTACATTCCGGGGGTCGGCGTCTGTATATACCGCATGTCCAAAGCCCATGATTAATTCTTTACGCTCCAACATTTCCATTAGAGCAGTTTCGGCTTCTTCAGGAGTTTTCCATTGGCTGATCAGCTCGCTAGCAGCTTCGTTGGCGCCTCCATGGAGTGGACCCCTAAGGGTTCCGATAGCCGCAGTTATGGCCGAATGTATATCCGATAGAGTCGAAGCACATACGCGAGCCGCAAAGGTCGATGCATTAAATTCGTGTTCGGCATATAAGATTAAAGATACATTCATCACTTGCCTGTGCAGAACTGAGGGCTTTTGCCGGTGAAGAAGCTCTAAAAAATATCCGCCAATCGTAGCTTCTGTACTGTTTTCCTGAATGCGTTTTTGGTGATGCGAAAAATGATACCAATAATTGATAATAGAGGGGAAAATCGCCAACATCCGATTGGCTTTTTCCAGTTGTTGATCGAAATGAGTTTCTCTTTCCAAATTGCCTAAAAGAGAACAACCCGTTCTGAGAACATCCATCGGGTGGGTATTTGCAGGAATAGTCTCCAAAGCTTGTTTGAGTTCTGGTGGCAATTGGCGCATGCCTTTAAGGGTTTGGAGATAAGCCCTTAGTTCCGTTGCATTGGGTAGTTTTCCATACAGCAGCAAATAGGCTACTTCTTCGAAGGTACTCTTATGGGCAAGATCGATTACATCATACCCGCGATAGCTAAGACCAGAACCCCGAACACCTACGGTACTGATAGACGTTTGTCCAGCAATATGTCCGCGGAGGCCACTGCTGCGTTTATGGGAGGGATTATTCATGTATTTGGGGGATAAGATTTGGGGATTATTTTTTTTGAGGGGGTGAATTTTTAGGAGAAAAGAGCTTGTCTAATTTTTGTTCATAGGCGTGGTAGTTCAGAAATTGATACAATTCCTCTCGTGTTTGCATTTGATCCATTACGGCCCGCTGATGACCATCTTTTAATATATGGGTATAAACTTCAAGAGCAGCCTTACTCATGGCTCTAAAGGCACTTAGGGGATATAGGATCATGGAAACCCCAACCCCAGCGAAGTCGTCTTTGGAAAAAATAGGCGTCGCTCCAAATTCTGTACTATTGGCCAAGAGGGGTACTTGAACGGTCTGAACAAATTTTTGATATTGGTCTAGTCGGGTAAGGGCTTCCGGAAAAATCATATCTGCCCCCGCTTCCCTAAAAGCCACGGCTTTTTCGAGGGCAGCTTCCAAACCTTCAACCGCTAAGGCATCGGTCCGGGCCATAATTACAAAATTCACATCTCTACGGGCATCTACAGCAGATTTGATACGATCGACCATTTCCTGGGTAGATACAATCTTTTTATTGGGTCGGTGTCCACAGCGTTTGGCCTGCACTTGATCTTCGATATGAATAGCGGCAACCCCTGCCCGTTCCATTTCCCGAACACAGCGGGCAATACTAAAAGCCCCTCCCCAAGCCGTATCCACATCCACTAAAAGAGGGAGCTGAGTTCGGTCTGTAATGCGACGGGCATCTTCTAAAACATCATGTAGGGTACTGATGCCCAAATCGGGCATTCCTAAAGAACTGGCGGCAACTCCCCCACCCGATAGATAAATGGCCCGATGCCCCAGTTGTTCTGCCATAAGGGCACTGTAGGCATTAATGGTACCGACAATCTGAAGGGGGGCTTGGGTCCGAACTAAATCACGAAATTTTTTCCAGGGCTCATACAACACGCATTTCCTTAAAGTATATCCCTTTAAGGCTTAAAGTTTTGGATGTCAAACAACGATGAAACGAATGTGACGGTCCTTCGTATTTAAACATCACTTATGTTTTGGAGTGGTGTGTAGTCCTTTTTGGCTATAAATACTCTTCAATTT
>WTJH01000189.1 GCA_011524915.1 Flavobacteriales bacterium
GTCTGTTGCGAGTAGATCGGTCAAATCCATGTTTGATTTTAAAATAGAATGTTCAGAAACTTCAAAAATGAAAAAGATAAACCTTGCCATTTTAATTTGTGTATTTCCCTTGTTCCAACTATTCGCTCAGGACAATTGTTTGACTCCAGAACATCTAAAACAATTGGATGCTTCTTGGGAAAAGGCACAACTAGAATTAGACTACGATACCTTGGATGCGCTTTTGGCTGAGGATTTTATATGGGTGCACAATCATGCCAATACCATCGACGACAAAAAAGCGGTTTTGGAACGTGTCAATAGATATAAAAACAGCAATAAGCGAGACACCAAATCCCGAAATTCATCGGATCTTCAAGTGATTATTTTAGGAACTACAGCCATTGTTTCGGGTTATACGGTTGTGGACCGAGGTCCCGTGCCCACCACCTATAAATTTATGCGAACCTATACGCAGTTCGAAGGGAAGTGCTATCTTTTGGCAAATCAGACGATGGCCATTCCTAAGAATGAATAAACCGACGGCACCAGCCTGAACCGTTTTTTAGGAAAAGGATGGTTTTTGGAACCTTTTATAATTGTATAACCACCGGCCATAGCATCGTTTGAATCAGCGATTTTTTAGCTTTATGAATCATTAATATAAATTAATGCCCACTTCAATTCTTAAAAACATCCAAGGGATTGTCCTGTTCCTCATCTGCTGTTCCGGAATGGGTGCCCAGACCTTTGCTCAAGCAATCCCAGATCAAAAGGTATTGGACATCCAAGAACTTCCCAACTATCTAAAAGCCGACAAGCGAAAGGCCTTGGAAGTCCATGGAGAAATTTCGCCCGAACGTCTTGCAGCCTATTTTAGAGCAGAATTTTCGGAACGTTTTTTTTACGACCATAAAGACTTCTATGCTCGGCTGGAAAACTACCATAAAATTTATGGGAACCAAAGCTTTCATAAAAACAGAGCCTTAGATCATTATCATAAATATGCGGCCACCACCCCTTGGGTTTTACCCTTTGATTATCAGAATGGCGGTGCGGTTAATGCCTATGCCCTGCGGCATTTGGCGCGGCAACACAAGATGGTGGATATCGCCCTGCATTATTTCGAGGATTCTAAAAACCCTAAATACATCAAATATTTTGAGGAGCAAATGCAATCGTTAAACTCGGCTTTAGCAAGCAGTGCCTATGAAAAAATTAAAGATGGCAATGGGGTGTATGAGGTATTCCGATCGGGCTATCGGATTTTTAACTGGTTATGGATCCATAATATGTTTTTAAACGAAACGGAATATTCCGATACGGATCAACTCAGGACTATTGCCACCCTGCTGCAACACGGTCAGCACCTCTATGAGCGGAACGATAGCTTTCGTCCGGGCAATCACCAAACAAAGGGTATGTCGTCGCTTGCTGTTTTAGCTATTTTGTTAAGAGACTTTAAGGGAACAGACCAATGGTATAAACGAGCCATGTTGCGCTTAAGCGAACATCTGGATAAAGAAATTAATCCCGATGGCTTCCAGTTCGAAAGGTCGGTGCATTATCATATGAGCGATATCAACAACTATTTCTATGTATATCAGTTGGCCAAAATAAACCAGATTGCAGTGGATAAACGTTGGGAACAAAAACTGCGATCCTTATTTACGACCCTTAGCAAAATTGCCTATCCAGACAAAAGTGCCCCCGTACTTCAGGACGATACCGAGATTCCATGGGCCGAAAAGAACGATATCTCTGGGGCCATGACTCTAGGGTATCTATTGTTCGAGGATCCTGAATTTGGATACTTTGCAACAGATCAGGTCGATGATCGGATGTATTGGTATTTAAGCAAAACCCAAGTAGAGCAATTGACCAATATCCAGCAAAAACAGCCCAGCTACGGTTCCCTTGCCTTGGAAGACACCCACTACTACATCATGCGAGAGGGCTGGGAGCCAGACGATAAAATGATGGTTGTCAGTGCTGGCTTGGACCCGGATAAACCCGACCATCAGCACGGAGATATGTTGGGCATACAGGCGATTGCCTATGGACAAATCATCTTGCCCAATTACCAAGTTCGCTATTCCTTAAAGGATTTTGAACTGTTTAAAAATTCGATGGTCAAAAACGTGGCCTTAGTAGACAACGAACTACAAGGGAAACTCTGGACTTCCAACAAAGGGGGAAGTGGCTTTGGCAAGTTTAAAAAATTACCCCAGCCCACTCCAATTGCGTGGGAAACCAACGCGCTGTTCGATCTTTTTGTAGGGAGCCACGATGGTTTTAAAGACAGTGGAGTCCACTATTCACGCCAAGTCATTTATGTCAAAGATGCCTTTTGGATCGTTAAGGACAATTTCCAATCCGAAACCGAACACGATTACAAGCAAGTGTGGCAAGGGCACTATACTTCGGAAACAGGTCCCCATCTGCTGCGCTCTTCTTTTGCGGATGCGGTAGGCTGCGATATCCTGCAGTTGAAAGCTGTAGATACTGCAACATCTTCGGGAGCACGGGGGAAAAACTGGACCGTGATTGCCAAAAACAACCAAAAAGAATTTAGTTTCCTAAGCCTTGTTTTCCCCTATAAGGGTTATAATAAGCGAATAGATGAAACCAAGGATCAGATTCGATTGGAGGGCTGGGAAACTCATACCAGTGAGTGGGAAATGCAAGGAAAAGACACAGGGGTAATCGCCAAAGGAGATCAACATTTCTTCTTTGGGGTTCAAGAAATCAAACAGGATGAGCTATCCCTTCAATTTTCCGTCCCAACCGATGTCTATCTAAGTTTAGAGGGGAAACGATTAGAACTGCAGTTGCTGGGAGATCAGCCCACCACAGTGCAGTTGCACCAAGGGAAAGTCTCCCAAAACAAGCGGGATATCAAGCTGCTACAGCCCGGAGATCGGATCCGTTTTCAGGTGGACTAGAGCATCGTAAAGGGTTTGACCCAATCGACTTTCCACAATCCATGGTGGTGTTGTTCTAATTGATATACCTAATGGGGTTCCATGTTAAAATCCCCTTGACTATAGCTGCTTAATCAAAAAGATCTGTACATTTAATAAGAGCCCTAACAGATCTTTGCCGTGAAACAAAAACCTTTTTCCCATCGTTGGACTAGTATCCTTCCTAAGCTTTATCTTTAGCTTTATAAAAAAGCACTATGGACAAACAAAGTCGTAAAGCCCATTGGGAAAAGATTTATAGTACCAAATTG
>WTJH01000145.1 GCA_011524915.1 Flavobacteriales bacterium
TATTAAGGGTACTGTTAACAGTATCTTATTGATATTTTGGAGCTTACCTGCTCTTCGTCTTAGTGATGATGAAAAAATAATCTATATATAGAGAATATAGTTAAACTAAAAAATATTCTAAGTATTTAGGATTCCATTTATTGTTCCAAAATAAATGGATGACCAACTCATGATGAATTACAGAAATGCTGTAGAACATGCTGGTATATCGATTGATAAGTGCTCGCCTATACTTTTTAAAATTTGATGATTCAGGAAACATAGCTGAATGCTTCGATAGATGATCGAGGATTTTGAATACATTTTCAACAAACAAGGCTACCGCCTGTTCGGAATAGGATTGTTTTAAAAATTCGAGATGTTCAAAGTAGCTCTTTTGGGCAGTTTTGGTAAATACGGGCTTATATACCATACAATTTTCGGGTTTTCTCTAAAATCTCCTGATGTGTTTCAAAGTTGCCCCTTTTATATTCCTGTTCCGACTGTATTAAGAGTTTTGAGATAAGATTCTTATCATATGCAGCCATATCCTCTGGGAATAAATAAGGAGCCATTATTTTCATTTCAGAAGCAGTAAACGTTCCATTTTTCATTTTTTTATAAAATAACCCTGGCTTTAAGCCTGTTAAATCCATAAAAAAAGTGGTTTTATAGGGGGATGATTTAATCGTCTGGCTTACCCGACTCATTTCTTCGTAAAAATCAAAAACAACATCAATCTTGTTCATATATATAAAATTTACGTTTACTCATATGCTTAAATATATCAAAATATATGATTTAAAACAAGAATGAATTCAATTTTCACCCCTTACATCCCCAGCTTTCCGCTTTTTTGTACATTAGAAACTGATTAACAACAAATCCGAATAACCCATGAAACTCGTTAAAAGAACCTTAGTATTGTTGGGCTTGCTGGTACTTGCAGCTGTTGCCTATGTGGTCTATGGTGTTTTTATTAATCCCGTATCGCCCAAAGGCAGTGCCGAATTTTCACAAGCCGACACTTCTCTGGAAGTAACCTACTACCGTCCCTACAAAAAAGACCGTCTAATTTTTGGTCCTGCAGATCAGGGCGCTTTAGTCCCCTATGACACCTATTGGCGACTAGGAGCCAATTTTGCTACCGTTTTAGAAACTTCTACAGACATTTCCTTTGCAGGAAGAGCGCTTCCGGCAGGATCCTATCGGATGTATGCTTTCCCTTATAAAGACCATTGGCGTTTGTGTCTAAACGACGATGCCGGGGCTTTTGGGTACAACGAACCCGACTACAGTCGAGATGTACTTTGTATCAATATCCCTACCCAAACCGTATCCAATCCTTTGGAACAATTTACCATCAGCTTTCTTGAAAGCGGAAAAACGGTAGTCTTGCAATTTGCTTGGGATACCACTACGGTTAACGTTCCAATCGCGTATTAATTTGGGATTTAAAAGTTTTCTGAAGTCTGCCTTTTTCCTCCTACTATTGGGAGGTTTAGGCTATGGAATTTTGCGCTATATCCAATATAAGGCCAACGTGATGGATATTGAGGACTACTCGCCTATATCCACCCTTAAAGTACCCGAAACCCAGCTGTATCGGGCCAAATATCCTTTTATTGACGTCCACAACCATCAGTTCGATATGCCCATCAAAGACGTATCGGAATTGGTTGCTGAAATGGATAGCCTCAATATGGCTTTTATGATCAATTTGAGCGGTTTTAGAGGCTTGTATTTAGAGAAATCCCTCCAGAATATTGCCGAAAACGCCCCTACCCGCTTTGGCTTGTTTTTAAATATAGATTTTGAAAAAATTGACGAGCCCGATTTTGCTGCTAGCAATCAAAAACTGATTGCCGATGCTGTAGCAGCAGGAGTTATGGGACTTAAGGTCTATAAATCCTTAGGGCTTACGGACACCGACCAAAACGGCAACCGTATTGCTGTTAATGATCCACGCTTGGATCCCATTTGGGCGGCTTGTGGCCAACACGGCATTCCGGTATTGATCCATTCGGCCGAACCGGAATCATTTTGGAAACCTAAAGACCGGTATAACGAACGCTGGTTAGAATTGCGCCAAAAACCCAGTCGCTATCGGGACCCTAAAGACTATCCTTCCTTTGAATCTATCTTGGCAGAACAACATCATATTTTCCAAAAACACCCCAATACTACCTTTATCAATGCTCATTTGGGCTGGATGGGGAACGATCTAGACCGTTTGGGAAGGCATTTGGACCAATATCCTAATGTAGTTACCGAAATCGGTGCGGTTTTAGCCGAATTGGGACGTCAGCCGATTCGAGCACGCCAATTTATGGTGGACTATCAGGACCGGGTCCTCTTTGGAAAAGACAGCTATAAAATGGAAGAATATTACACCTATTTCAGGGTATTGGAAACAGCGGACGAATACTTTCCTTATTATCGAAAAAGACACGCCCATTGGCGAATGTATGGGCTAAATCTTCCCGATACAGTCCTACAAAAATTGTATTTTAGAAATGCTTTAAAGCTTTTTCCAAAAATTGATCCAAATGCATTTGAAAATCCTTAAACTATGATATTAGTGAACACTCCCGAAATCCCCAATAAAGCCATTACCGAAGTCCATGGTATTGCCCGCGGCAGTACGGTCCGCTCGCGGAATATCGGGTCCGATATCTTTGCCGGACTGAAGAATATCATTGGAGGTGAAATTTCCGAATACACCAAACTCCAAGCAGATTCGCGCGAACAAGCCCTTCAGCGTATGGTGGAAGATGCCCAACGTATGGGAGCCAATGCAGTGGTCAACATTCGATTTACCACTTCGGTGGTTATGCAAGGCTGTTCGGAACTTTTGGCCTATGGAACCGCAGTAACTGTACGTTGATATGAATTGGTCACTAGCTATATTTGGAGGTACTGCCCTCCTCCTGCTCTACCTGATCTGGAATCGCTTGGAAGACAAAAAGAAGGAAAATTTTGAAGACCGAGACAACTAATTATGTCTGAAAAAAAACTCAATAGTCTGGCCGATTTGGCCAAACTCCAATTCGAAAATCTGGCTCCCGATCCAGAACCCGACAACACTCCAGAAGAAACTGTTTTTGAAAAACAATTTTTGGAAGCCCATTTTAGTAATAAAGGTCGTGCCGGAAAAACGGTGACCCTAATCAAAGGCTTTGAAGGAAATGCGGAAGACCTGAAGGCACTAGCCAAACAGATCAAAAACCATATCGGAACCGGAGGAACCGTAAAAAACGGTGAAATCCTGATTCAAGGAAATTTTAGAGACCAGATCATGGACTTTTTAACCCAACTCGGGCATCAGGTCAAACGTGTAGGTGGTTGATTCGTTAGTGGCGTTCTTTTAAGATGATCTGGATTAGGATTACAGAATTCCCAATAAAAATAAATCCGTCCAAAAAGTATACCCATAGTTCAACCCCTCTTGTTTCTTCAAGGGTTTTTAAAGTGTTGTAAAACAACTCTATCAAAAACAGAACCCATCCGATAACTAGCAGTGCTGGAATCAAAAACGGTCGTCCTTTTCCTCCAAAGTTTTTTAAAAAATAGAAAAGGAATACGAAAAAATACTGGATCGAGATAAATGCACTAAACGAAAACACTTGCCGCCTGATTTGAGGTTAAGACTTCTCAAATCTACATGGTTTTATATTCGTAAAAAACAACAGGCTTGGGTAAGCCGGGTTCAACTCATCAAATTCCCATCGGCATCCCATTGGGCGATATCGTTCCTTTTGTCCTGATCCACACATTTGGCAAGCCATTCCGGATCATAGGCCAAGCCCATATCGTCTAAAACCTCTTGGGGAACTCCATCCCAAACATTGGGGGTGTTGCCCTGATATCCCAATTCTTCGATTCCTACTTTGGAGGTAAAATAGCCGGTCAGCACCAGATTCCGCATCAAATTAAAAAAGTTGACCTCCATTGGCTGTTCGTCTTGGTCGGGAATAGGATAGGCAATTCGGTCGAGGATACTTTTTTGTTGGATTTCCCCACAGCCGACAAAATTTTGCCCAGACTCTTGATTGGCTTGAGCATTGAGCCACATCAGGCCTCCACGGATTTCCAACTGGAAGTCTTCGAAATCTTTAGCCATAAATTCTATAAACGGAACCACTTCCGCCTCTTCTATAGACCCGTGTTCGTTGGGAGGTAAAATAAGATTAGCCAAGACTCCAAGCTGTTCCTTTTCGGCATCGGAAAAGAAGGTTTGTTCTAGCAGTCTCGTATCTACTGCTGCTTCGGCAGGCGTGCGCCCATACTGATATTTCCAGATGGCTTGTTCCAATTGCTCGGGGGATGCCTGTGTACAACTCTCTAAAAGCGCCCCGGCAGTCACGGATCCCAACAACAAACTTTTGATACTTTCTCTTCTGTTCATCCTTAAAAATTTTGTTTTTGAAACTCATTCAAAATATAGTCCGAGGTTCGCCAGGCCAAAGCTAAAATGGTCCAGGTCGGATTTTTATCGGCTTGAGAAACAAAAGGACCGGCATCTACCACAAAGACGTTTTCTGCATCATGCATTTGTTCAAAACGGTTGACCACCGAAGTTTTAGGATCGTCTCCCATACGGGTGGTTCCCACTTCATGGATGATAGCTCCCGGATTATACAAACCGTAGTTTTGCTCTTTTCCGGCTTTTTCGCCCAACATGGTGCCGCCCATATTCGTTAAAAGCTCTTCAAAAGTGTCTTGCATATGTTTGGCCTGCTTGATTTCAAAGTCGGACCATTTGTAGTGAAATCGCAATACTGGGATGCCCCACTGATCGACCGTTGTGGGATCGATCTCACAATAGTTCTCATAACGGGCGATGGCCTCTCCCCTTCCCGAAATTCCGACCACCGATCCATAAAATCGTTTGACATCTTCTCGAAGTTGATTGCCATAGCCACCCACAGGTTTGCCCAAATATTTGTTTAAGTCATTCGGACCAAAACCGGTGCCATAACTGGGCATACCCATTCCGCCCCACAATTCTAAATGATAGCCCCGAGGGAAATCCAAATTTTTATTATCCAACCACCAAGGGGTATACACATGCATCCCTCCTACGCCATCTTCGTTATAGCGTTTGCGATCCATCAGTGCAGGAACAAAAGCGGCGGCATGCGCCCCTGTAGAATCGTGCAAATAGCGACCTACCAAACCACTGCTATTCCCCAAACCATTCGGGTGGGCACTGCTTTTGGAGTTGAGCAGAATCCGTGCCGAACTACAAGCCGAAGCGGCTAAAATGACCACTTTACCTGAAATGCTATATTCTTGCCGATCTTCCTTACTGATATAAGAAACCCCAGTAGCTTTTCCATTGGCATCTACATTGACATTTTTGACCATGGCATTGACATACAGGTCTACCTGTCCCCCATTTTTTTGGGCGGGAAAAATCAAACAAGAACCGGACGAAAAGTCGGCATACATGGCACAAGACCGGTTGCATTGATTGCAATAGACACAAACACCCCGTTCTTTGTTGATCCGCTTGGTCAGGATAGACATCCGAGAAGGAATCACCGTAACATTGGACTTGCGAGCAGCGTCGATATACATCAGCTCGTGTAAGCGCGGTTTGGGAGGAGGTAAAAAATAACCGTCGGGTTCATTTTCAAGATTTTCTTTAGACCCAAATAAACCGATGAGTTGGTCGACCTTGTCGTAATAAGGTTTTAGGTCTTCGTAGCCAATGGGCCAATTTTCGCCCAGTCCGTCTCGGTCTTTTCCTTTAAAATCTCGGGGACCAAAACGGAGCGAAATACGCCCCCAATGATTGGTACGTCCGCCCAACATACGGGACCTATACCAGTCGAACTTAGTCCCATCGATATGATTGTAGGGTTCTCCTTCTAGACTCCAACCGCCATAGGCCATATCGTATTCGCCAAAGTCACGTTTGGTATTGGCACCTCTTCGGGGCGACTCATAAGGCCATTTGAATTGGGTTTGAGTTTTGGGATCTGCCGGATCGAAATAAGGACCGGCTTCCACCACAGCTACCTGCAGTCCGGCATCGGCCAAAACTTTGGTGGCCATCCCTCCGCCTGCACCCGAACCTACGATGACCACATCGTATTTCTTGGCATTTTCAATGATTTGCATGCTTCAACCTTTAGTTCTGACCTAAAATTTAAGCATTATTTTGAAAACTAGGGCATTGAAAACTCTTGTGTCTCCTGAAACCTTTGAAACTCTAAAGCTTGAATCATCTGTTGATATACAGGCCAGACGTCTTTATAAAAACGGTTGGTTTGCTCCACGACTTTTTCCAATTCGGCTTTGGCCAGGTTCATCAAACGGGTTTCGGTTGCGCTAATCCCCGATTTTCGGGAACGAACATAATAATAGGCCGTAGATAAACGATCGCTTAAATGCCCTTCGGTATCCATGGTTATGCCCTGTCGTTTGTCTTCTTTTCCAAAATAAAGGTCCTGTAGGGCTTCGATATCCTTGATGATCTGAGTCGAAGAACTGATGGCCGAAGCATAGGCTTCTTTATCCAACTTTTGCATCTGCTGTTTTAGGGCGGAGGCGTCGGCTTTGCTTTGCGCCAATTGTCGACTGGCTTCTGCAGCCAGTTGCATCCACGACTCTACGGTTTTTCCGGCGGTATATACGGCCTCTAAAGCACTTCTGTTTTCCGCAATTCGAGGATCAGATGCCACTTGGATCTTGGTAGAGTCTACGGCAGTTCCATAGGTCATCCGGACTTTATACACCCCGGGCAATACAGAGAGTCCACTGCTTTCTCGGGTGTTTTTGGACACTTTTCGACTGGCGCGTTGGGGGCCTTTTTCGGTCATTCCCCAATAGAATCGGTGGAATCCACTGGCTTTAGGGGTTTTAATTTTTAGGGTTCGGATTTGTCGGTCCTGATCAAAAATTTCGAAACGGATAGAGTCTTTTAGGGCTACCCCATCTTTCTTTTCGTCTGAAGATGCGGTACTGTCCTTCTTTTCCGTTTTAGCATCTTTCGGCACTTGTATGTAATAGGTGAGCATTGCCCCCCGTTTGCGGTTTTCCCCATGATAAAGGGCATCGCCTCCAAATCGACTTCCGGTAGGCTGCTGATAGGCCGCTTGGTAGGCTGTTGGCGGGTCAAAGAGTGCTATATCGGCTTCTAATACTTTTGGGTTTTCGGCTAAGGCACGCAAGGGGCGGATATCGTCTAACACCCAAGCGGCACGTCCAAAAGTACCAATCACCAAATCCTGCTCTCTGGGTTGGATGACCAAATCTTTGGTGGAAACCGTTGGAAATCCTTCCGTCCATTTTTGCCATTTTTCTCCGGCACTAAAAGAGATATAAAGACCATCGTCTGTTCCCAAAAACATCAAATTGGGATTCTTGGGGTCTTCTACGATAGACAACACATAGCTTTTTACATCGGTTTCATCCACGATGCGTTTCCATGTTTTTCCATAATCAGTGGTTCTGTAGGCATAAGGCGTATAGTTATATCGGCGGTAGTCGTTGGCGACCAACAGGGCTTCTCCGGCTTTAGTAGCCGAAGCTTTGATCTGCGGAATCCAACTGCCTCGGGGAAGTCCTTTCAAGCGTTGGGTCACTTCTACCCAGCTGTCTCCCCCATCGCGCGTATAATGCACCCGACCATCGTCCGAAGCGGTCCAAAGCATCCCCTTTTCCACCGGTGAAGGCTCTATCACCAATAGGGTACAATGATTTTCGGCTCCTGTGGCATCCATAGTTAGCCCCCCACTATCGCTTTGTTGGAGCTTTTCGGGATCGTTGGTGGTCAGATCTGGAGAAATAATGCTCCATGTGAGGCCTTTGTCGGTAGATTTATGCACAAACTGACTCCCAAAATATACTGTACTGTTATCGAAAGGATCCTGTCCGATAGCAGCATTCCAATTGAAACGAAGTTTGGTTGTAGCATCGGGAGGTGTCGGACGAACCGTATAATTGTTTCCTGTTTTCCAATCGTAGCGTGAGACATAGCCTTGCTGACTCATGGCATAGCCCATCTGATTGTCGTCTTTGTCGGGGACCACATCAAAACCATCGCCAAAAGCGATTTCCTGCCAATAGGAATTGCGGATGCCCTGAGCCCGCCAAACGTAGGCTGGACCCCTCCAGGAACCGTTGTCTTGCATACCTCCATAAACATTATACGGATATTCGTTATCTACATTGATATGGTAAAACTGAGCCACGGGTAGGTTTCCAATAAAGCGCCAGCTTTTCCCTCCATCTCTGGTGATGTTGAGTCCTCCGTCGTTTCCGTCGATCATAAATTGCCCATTGTCGGGATGGATCCACCAAGCATGATGGTCGGGATGAACCCCGTTGCTGACCCCGTAGGCGGGCATCAGTTGTCGGAAGCTTTTTCCGCCGTCTTCCGAAACATTGACATAGGTAAATATGGAATACAAGCGATTTTCGTTTTGTGGGTCTACATAGATATCGGAATAATAAAACGGTCGATTCCCGATCCCGGCCTTATCATTGACTTTTTTCCATTGAAATCCTCCGTCTGTAGACTTGTATAAAGCATTCTTTTTGGCTTCAATAAGGGCATATACGACTTCGGGTTTATTGGGTGCCACGGCAATCCCGATACGGCCCAACTCCCCTTTCGGTAGCCCATCCTCGGCAGTGAGTTTTTTCCAGTTTTGCCCTCCGTCGTGCGTCATATACAGGCCACTTCCCTCACCTCCTGATTTAAAAAACCAAGGATCCCTTTTATGTTCCCATAGGGCAGCAAACAGCTTGTTGGGATTATGTGGGTCCATAACCAAGTCGGCTACTCCTGTTTTTAGATTAGCACCTAATATTTTTTTCCATGTTTTTCCGCCATCTGTGGTTTTGTATACCCCGCGCTGACTGTGTTCTCCCCAAGGAGAACCTATGGCTCCGACATAGACCGTATTGGGATCGGTTGGGTCAATAATGACTCGATGAATATGGCGGGTTTCCTCAAGTCCCATAGAGGTCCAAGACTTTCCGCCATCTATAGATTTATAGATTCCAAAACCGCCATTGAGGCTGTTTCGAGGGTTTCCTTCCCCAGTACCCACCCAGATCACAGAAGGATTGGATTGTTGTATGGCTATGGCGCCCACTGAGGCGGTCACTTCTGTATCGAAGATGGGCTCCCACTGGATTCCTCCAGAAGTCGATTTCCATACGCCACCAGAGGCAGTCCCCACAAACATACGGTCGGGCTGTTGATGGACAACATCGATGGCGGTGATACGCCCACTCATTCCGCCCGGACCAATATTCCGCGGTTTGAGGTCTTGTACCATATCCATAGAAAATTCCTGTGCGCTGACAAGCGTGCCCAACAGTACTAAACAACTAAAACAAAGAGTTGAAATCGACTTCATAAAACAAGATTTTGAAGTTTAAATATAAAATAAAAACAACTCTACTGCACCTAGGGTTGTTATTCCTTTATTCAAGGCAGTGGATTAAAGTTCCCACTGAATTTCAGATTTCTGATGACTTCTAAGGTAGGTGTTTACCTGACTGAAGTGACGATTCCCAAACCAGTAGCCCCGATTGGCACTTAAAGGAGACGGATGACCGGAAGTTAAGATCAAATGTTTTTGAGGATCGATCAGGCGCTGCTTTTTCTTCGCAAATCCGCCCCACAGCAAGAATACAAGTCCAGATTTTTGATTGGAAAGCAACTGGAGCACCTGATCTGTAAATTGCTCCCATCCTTGCTTTTGGTGACTTCCGGCTTGATGTGCCCGTACGCTAAGGGTTGCATTCAAAAGCAATACCCCTTGCTGGGCCCAAGGCATTAAATTTCCCGATTGGGGGTAGCGCACTCCCAGGTCCTTTTCAAGCTCTTTAAAAATATTAATCAATGAAGGGGGATGAGGAATTCCATCTGGGACCGAAAAACTCAAGCCATGGGCTTGACCCGGACCATGATAAGGGTCTTGCCCCAACAGTACCACTTTTACTTTATCCAAAGGGCAGGCATCAAAGGCATTAAAAATTTGAGAGCCGGGAGGAAAGCACTGATTTTGTTGGTATTCCGAGCGAACAAAGGAAATCAACTGTTGAAAACTTGGATGTTCAAAAGCAGTTTGTAGAAGAGCTTGCCAACTGGGATGTATCTGAACGTCCATATTTAGTTATTTTTGTAGCTAAGTTAAAAAAATGCTATGGGGTACATCCCTAAAAAAACCCTTGAAGACCTCGAATTCTTAGAGGTCGTGACACAAATGTCGGCTCGGGCCATCACCCCTATGGGGAAGGAGGCTTGTCGCCAAATCATTCCCTTAGAAGATCGGGAGGCATGCTTGTTTGAATTGCAATGTGTATCCGAGTTTTTGTCTTCTTTTGACAACGACAACACCATTCCCAATCACGGTTTCGAATCTTTTGAAAGTGCCATTAAAATGCTGGCTATCGAGAACAGTGTCTTGGAACTTCAGGCATTCCGGAATATTGCTGCGGCTTCAGAAACGGTCAATGGTCTCCTGCAGTTTTTAGAAAAATTTAAAACCTACTACCCTGCTCTCTATTCGGCTACCGAAACCTTGTATATCAACAAAGAAATAAAAGCCGAAATTGATAGTGTTATTGATCGCTTTGGAGAAATACACAACAATGCGTCCGAAACTCTTTACAGTCTCCGGAAAAGCATCCAAGGCATCCGTGGGAAAATAGGACAAAGTTTTAATAAGGCCCTGAGTCATTATGTCAACCTAGACTACCTAGACGATATCCGAGAATCTGTAATCGACAACAAACGCGTATTGGCGGTTAAGTCCATGTACAGACGAAAAGTTAAAGGGGGGATCATGGGAAGTTCAAAAACCGGTAGTATTGTCTTTATTGAGCCAGAAGCCACCTTACAACTGGGTCGGGAATTGCAAAATCTACTTTTTGAGGAAACCGAGGAAATTAAAAAAATCTTAAGTCAACTGACAGATTTTTTAAGACCCTATCGCAGCTTACTACAAGAATATCAGCGCTTTTTAACCTTTGTAGATACTGTTTTTGCACGGGCACGCTTTGCGGAAGAAACCCAAAGTATATTGCCTCGAATTTCGGAAGATCAGGAATTAACCCTCAAAGATGCCTATCATCCACTTTTGTTGCAGACGCATAAGCTCGAAGGCAAAAAAACATACCCTCAGGATATTGCATTAGACCCCGATAAAAGAATCATTGTCATCTCGGGTCCCAATGCCGGTGGGAAAAGTATTACCCTAAAGACCGTCGGGCTGTTACAACTCATGCTCCAAAGTGGAATGCTTATTCCCGTGCATGAAAAGTCCAGTGCATGTTTGTTTGATCGTATTTTAACCGATATTGGAGACAACCAAAGTATTGAAAACCACCTGAGTACTTATTCATATCGATTGAAAAACATGAAGGTTTTTCTAAAAAAGTGCGATGCCAAAACCTTGTTTTTGATCGATGAATTTGGGACGGGATCCGACCCAGAACTGGGAGGTGCCTTGGCAGAAGCGATCTTAGAAGACTTTTATGAAAGAGGAGCTTTTGGGTTGATTACTACCCATTACAGCAATTTAAAAGTTCTAGCCAACGAACTGCCCGCCATGACCAATGCCAATATGCAGTTCGACAATCGGACCTTAGAACCGATTTTTAAACTGATTATGGGCGAAGCAGGAAGCTCCTTTACCTTCGAAGTAGCTCAAAAAAATGGGCTCCCCTACTCTTTGATTAATCGAGCCAAGAAAAAAATTGAACGCGGAAAGGTACGTTTCGATGCCACTATTGCGAAACTCCAAAAGGAACGGAATCAAATGGCCAAAACTGGTCGCTCGCTCAAGGAAAAAGAAGATGCCGCTTCCAAAGCTTCCGAAAAGTTTGAGTCTCTAAACAGTAAAATGAAAGAAAAGCTGGTCAGTTATCAAGAACTCTACGACCACAACCAGCGAATGATTGTTTTAGGGAATAAATTGAATGATGCAGCGGAGCGCTTTTTTAATACCAACAAAAAACGCCCTTTAATTGCAGAATTATTGCGCTTGGTAGAAACTGAAAACTCCAAACGTAAACGCAAAACCGCCGCTGTTGCAAAAAAAGACCGGCAAAAGAAAAAAGATACCAGCAAAGAACTGGAAGCCAAAATTGTAGAAGTCCGTAAGGAGAAAAAAGAAGCCAAAAAAGCGCCTCCAAAACCCAAGCCCAAACCTAAAGTTCAGCTTAAAATTGGGGATCGAGTGCGCCTACAAGACAGTAAATCGGTTGGGAGTATCGATACAATCGAAAAAAATAAAGCCATTGTCAATTATGGCCTGTTTACGACTCAAGTAAGTTTGGATCAATTGGAAAAAGTATGAGACCCACAGCTGTTTTGTTTTACGATGGCAATTGTGCCCTGTGTCATGGGGCTGTACGTTGGGCATTGAGGCAAAATCGCTTGGCAGATGTATATTTTAGTCCGCTACAAGGAAAAACAGCTCAGACTCACCTACCAAAAGAGCTGGCTGCCGATCTCAATACGGTCGTATTTTGGGAAAACGCACAAATCTATACCGAAGCTACTGCTGTATTTCGCCTATGGCAGCTCTGCGGTGGATTTTGGAAACTATTAAGTGTTTTTCAATGGTTGCCCAAAGGACTCAGCAACAGCATCTATCGGCTGATTGCTACAAACCGCTTTCGGTTTCGAAAACCCTTGGTCGGTTGTCCGCTTCCGAATGCAAAACAAAAAAGCCGGTTTTTAAACTAAAAATTAGTTTAGGATCCTTATTTTTAGTGACTTAAGTAAAAAATAAGTTATGCCTAAGCCCCAAATCAGGTCTAACCCAAAAGTATATTCCA
>WTJH01000078.1 GCA_011524915.1 Flavobacteriales bacterium
ACCTAATATGGGGTGTTTTAGCACATAGTCCAGGGCATCTCCCCAGTATTGGAAACGTCCATTGGATGATTTTTCTGTAAATGCTATGCGACCTACAGTATCCCCAATAGTTCCTTTTTTATCCGAATTTGTAATGAAAATATTGACGAATATCGCAAGTAAATAGGGTAGAACAGTTAAAGAAATTTGAACGATACCTCTCTTTAAAGTGACATTTTTTGTTAAAATTTGATAAAACTGAAAGGATAAAAATAAAAAGAAAACTATTATACTACTTAAAATGGCTGCTCTTGCCTCTATTAGAGATACGGCTAGAACTCCACCAAAAAGAGTCAATGCCAAAACAATTCGATAAAAAGGCTTTGATAGTGTATGTAACAGATATAACACAAAAGGCAATTTAAATGCAATAGATGCAGCAGTAATATTTTTATTTCCTGCAAAACCCTTGATGAGTATAACGTTGAGTCCTTCTCTTGTAAAAACAGTAACAAAATCACTGTAATAAGAAATCAACTCAGCTATAAGGAAAAGCAAAAATAATCGACTTACATAAAAGAATTTTTGAGGAAGATTATAAATCAAGAAATAACAAAAGAAGATGGCAAAGAAAGTATTTCCTAGCCGTGGGAGGTTTATCAGGGTTTCTACAGGGTTAATAGCATAGAAATAAGATAGCGCATTCCATAAAAAATAGAATAGATAGATATAGATAAAAACACCCTTAAAGAAGGGTTTAAAAGCTGTGTCTAACGCTTTAGGGGATAGAAGTAAGAAATAAAGACAGCTAAGTACATTAATACAACCTAGATAGATCCACTGGGGGGCTAAAATATCAATGGCTCCGTAATTAGATAAAGAGCCTGTTATGATATAAAGTAGAATTAGTAGATATTTTGGAAGATCATTTGTTTCAATCTTTAATATACTCATTGGTCAAATATTTAAAACAAATGTAAAAAAAAACCCTCGCAATTGCGAGGGTTTAAAATTATGAGTCTTTAGCTTATAAAGTTTCGATGTACACGAAATCAGACTCAGTAACTTCTGTGGTTACATTAGTTTCAGCGTTGATAACACTACTTGGGTAGGAAATCAATGCTTGTAGAGTTGATGTATTAGTACTCGTAGCTACGATATCATCATTAACATTTGATCTTGTAGATGTTGTTACATTAGAAACAAGGTCACCTGTGAATGTGTAAGTTACGTTTGCAGCAGCAGCAGCAAGTGTAATCACTGGTTTTAATGATGCTAATGCGGCAGAACGAATTCTTTCATCACGTGCAGCTGTAGTCGTTACAAGGATTGTAGCTTCAACATAGTTACCAGTAAGTGCAGTATTAGAAATTGTAATAGTATAAGCACCTAATTGTGGTAAAGTTGCGAAAGAAGAAAGATCCAATGTAGCTAATTTAGCATTGTCTTGTACAGTAATATCTCCTAACTCATCAAGTTCAGAAGGAACTAAAGAAGCTAAGTGTGAGTTACTTGCAACAATTAATGTAGCAGCATCTGATCCTTCGATGTGTCCGTGATCTAATGATACAGAGGCAAGGTCTTCACCACCTCCACGTAATTCAAAGTGACGAATGTTTCCATCAGTATCAACAGAAGCTAACTTAGTTCCTGCATAAATCTTCAACTCATCCAACATTCCAGTAGTAGTTACATTTACTAACTTAGCAGATGTTGATGAAACAGTGTTTGTTTGGTTAGAGATAGATGGAGCATCTTCAGCAACACCATTAACAGTTAAGTCGGTTAGTTTTCCAAAGTCATAACCTGAACCTGTTAAAGCAAAGTCGTTTGTAGAAGCTAATTTTAAAATAGTCAAGTCTGTTGCAGCAGGTGCACCGAAGTCATATCCTGAACTTACGTCTTTTACAGTAATGTCAGTAGCCGAAGTAAGTGAAACAACACCAGCTACATCTAAAAGAGGTGTATTAAAGACAAGAATTTTTGTCATTAACACATCGTTTGTTACACTAGCAAGCTTTGCAATATCAGCTACTACAGCGTCAGAATCGATGTCAGCAGCACTTGCTAATTTACCAGCGTGGAACTCAGCTACGTTACCATCTGTTGTAAGCGTACCTACAGCAGTTAAAGCGTCAAAACGAACAACGGTAGAATCAGTACCAGTAACAGTAATAGTTCCGTAAGATGCACCAGCACCATCAACATCGATAGTTGCAGCTTTAGGAGCATTGATGGTAACAGTAACAGCAGCAGTAATATCAACATCAGTTGCAGCCAAAGCTTGTAACTCGTTGATAGTAGCATCTCCAGTATCAACTGCAGTAGCAGCAGTTAATCTTAACTCTCCTGTACTTGAACCAGTTGTTGAAATTGAAGACAACTCAGCATTTCCTAATAATAATTTTGTAATTCCCTGTGGAACATTAACATCTTCAGCAGCAGTTAACAATCCAAGATTTACATCACCAGTATAACCTGTAAGAGTAATGTCACCTGAAACGGTTCTAAGTTTATCATCAGAAGTATCACCATTGATGATGTTAGTCTTACCATCGACAATTAAATTAGAATCAATGAATGCAAGGTTAGCTAAATCAATTTCAGTTGAAGGTGAATATGTATTTGTGATAGTTACGGTTGCTAATGAAGTGGCGAATTTTCTTGCAACTTCGTTAACACGATCAAACTCTGCAGAATTGAAATCATCCTCATCAACCTCAATTGTGATAGAACCGTTAACGATAACGTTAGGATCATCAGTAGCTGTAGAGATAAGTGATTCAACATACTCAAGCGTAGCAACGTTGTTGATTGTAATGTTTTGGTTGATTACAGCATTTGCAGCCAATAATTCAGCTAAATCCTCTTCAACATCGTCAAGACGATCGTTGATAGCATCGATATCTTCTTGCGTTGCAACATCACCAAGATCTTCGATATCTTGAAGGATGTCATCGATTTCCCCTTCAAGTGCTTCAATAGCGCTATCAATGTCAGAAACATCTCCAGCTACATCAGTTACTTGACCTGCAAGAGTAGTAACTTGCCCTGAAAGTGTTGTTAAAGAAGCAGCAGTAGCTAAACCACCAATTGTTTGATCAATCCCGTCAAGTCGAGTTTGGAGGTCAGACAGACCATCAACGTCAGCTTGAACGCCTTCGATTAATTCGGTCA
>WTJH01000155.1 GCA_011524915.1 Flavobacteriales bacterium
ATTGATGACCGCTCAGAGCTGTTCGATCGTTGGTCAGACTTTGATGGTGACATCCCAGACGACACGTCTGCTGGAATGTATTTCCGCACCAGTGATCAGGCGACAACAGACGAAGAGCTTTTGCTCGAGGATGGCGATTTCTTCTTGCTTGAGGATGGAACGGACAAGATTCAAATGGAATCTGATATTGATTTTGGCCCTTGGGTGCCGATGGAGTCAGGCCGTTTTACTGGAAGACAGTTCCAGTTCAAGGCTGAGCTGACCGCTGACCACGTTGACCAAACGCCGGTTGTTGATGAGCTTGGCTACACGATGCAGATGGAATCCCGCACGGAAAGCAGCGCAACAATCGCCTCAGGCGCCGCAGCTAAAGCGGTGACGTTCACAAATGCTTTCTACCAAGAGCCTGGGATTGGCATCACGGCTTTCAATCTTGCGACAGGGGATTACTATGAGGTGAGTTCCGCCTCTAGGACTGGGTTCACGATTACGTTCTTCAATAGCAGCAACACTGCGATTGATCGTAATTTCCAGTATCAAGCGGTTGGCTACGGCACCGAACAGACCTAAGCATGGCAACCCACGACTACATCATTGCTAATGCCTCTGGTGCTGCAGTCAGGGCTGACCTGAATAATGCACTGGCTGCAATCGTCAGCAATAACAGCAACGCCACTGCTCCTGCCACGACCTATGCGTACCAGTGGTGGGCTGACACGACAGCAAACCAGCTAAAGCTCAGGAACTCTGCCAACACGGACTGGATCGTCATTCAAGAGCTTGACGGCACAATGCTGATGGAGGACGGCACTGCTGCCGCTCCTGGTCTGGCCTTTGCTGATGACGTAGATACTGGTCTGTTCCGCCCTGCTGCTAACCAGCTTGGTGTTGCCACCAACGGCGTTGAGCGTGTTGAGTTTGGAACGACTGAAGTTGTCTTTAACGACAGCGGTGCAAACGTTGACTTCCGCGTTGAAGGTGACGCTGAGGCCAACCTGCTGTTCGTTGATGCAGGCAACGATCACGTTGGTATTGCCGAGTCTGCACCTGGAACGGTGCTTGAGGTTGGCAGCACTGAGCCTTACGTCACGCTTAAAAACAGCACAGAAGAAGATACGGATGGCGGACGTGAAAGCCGTCTGATCTTTGAAGGCGAGCAATCTGGCGGTGAGATTTCTACGCTTGCTCAGATTGAGGTGTCACACGATGGCACTGCTGATGACGAGAAGGGCAAAGTTGTTATCAGCACCAACGATGGATCTGATGGTGCGTCACCAACCGCAGCTCTGACAATCAGTGCGGATCAAACTGTTGCTGTTGCTGACAATTTGACAGTAAATGGTGTTCAATATCCGTATGTAAGCCAGCTAGGCAATCGTAATTTAGTGCATAACGGTGCCATGAAGATTGCGCAGAGGGGAACATCAGAGACTGGTGTAACGACTAACGCATATATTTGTGATCGTTGGTTATTTGCTCCACTTACCTTAGGAACCTGGACTCTTGAGCAATCTACGGATGCTCCTACTGGGTTTGCTAATTCATTTAAGGCAACCTGCACTACAGCCGATGCGTCTCCTGCCGCTAACGATTATGCAGTTATTGTTCACCGCATGGAGGCACAAGACCTTCAACATCTTGAGTATGGGACAAGCAACGCGGAGTCCTTGGTTCTTAGTTTTTATGTAAAGTCAAATAAAACTGGAGCCGCAAGTTTTGGTGTGCAGCAAAACGACAACAGTAATAAGCAATTCACAAAAGGATATACGATCAACGCTGCAAACACTTGGGAACACAAAAAAATTACAATCCCTGGCGACACTGCAGGCGTAATCGACAACGACAGCAGCGTCGGATTTATTCTTGATTGGTGGCTAAATTCTGGCTCTACTTATACAGGTGGGACGCACAACGCCACCTGGGAAGTTGCGACACAGCCTAATCGCAATGCAGACAACCTTGGCATAGGAGGTGCTGCAAATGACTATCTTGCAATTACTGGTGTTCAGTTAGAGCTTGGCAGCAACGATAAATTTACGCCTTTTGAGCACAGATCTTTTGCAGAGGAGTTGGCTATTTGTCAAAGGTATCTGGTTTCTGACAGTACTACCGCTATTTTTGCCGCTCGATATTCCAGTTCTCATGTCATGTTCATGTTTGATTTTCCCGTAACAATGAGAACCACACCCACACTTACCGGAACCTTAAACCTTTCAACCGGTACACTTTCAACCGATTTCACAGGCCCATCGCGCTATCAGCAGTATGTTATCAACACAACAGCAGCCTATATTGCCCAAGGCTGGGAATTTTCTGCGGACCTTTAATCATGACCTATAAACTTCCCCCTCTTGACGAGGAAGGCAACACGCAAAACGCAATTATCAAGCTTTACGCCGACGAGCCCGGCAAAATTAGCTGGATTCCGCTGGGCGTAGAGGGTCATTATCAAAACGAATATCAAGCTTGGCTTGATGAAGGAAACACCCCTGATCCCGCTGACTGATGGCTGATCGCAAAATCTCAGATCTTTCTGCGCTAACAGCACCAGCAACAGGTGATCTCCTGCCTGTTGTTGACGTTTCCGAAGCGGCCAACGTCGATAAAAACAAGACGCTGACGTTTGGAACGCTGTTTCGGACGTTGCCTGATGGAAGTGTTGGTGCGCCTGCGCTTGGCTTCCTTAGCGACAACGGCACATCTGGGATTTATCGGACCGCTGCCAATGAGGTGGCGATCAGCAACAACTCAACGTTCAACGCCAAGTTCACCACCTCTGGTTTCCAGATTGGTGATGGAACGGCAGCCGCCCAGCTGCACCTGTTCAGCACCGACACAACCGATCAGGTCATCATTGAGAACAGCGATGCTGGCCTAGATACTGCACCTGATGTGGTGTTGTATCGCAACTCTGCGTCACCTGCTGCTAACGACAACCTCGGCAACATTGAGTTCCGTGGGCAAAGCGATGGAGCCAATGATCACGCCTATGCGCAGATCATTGCTCAAATCAACGATCCAACGGATGCCTCAGAGACTGGCGTCCTTGATTTGATGGCGTCTAGCTCAGGCACTGTTGCAAGCCGCATCCGGTTGCTTGGTTCGTCTATTGGCATTGGTGA
>WTJH01000131.1 GCA_011524915.1 Flavobacteriales bacterium
AATAATATTTTAAATACAGCCTCCTCGAGTATTGTACTACGCGATGGAGACGAAATTACGGTTAAAGTTTTTTCAGCCGCCGGATGTGAGAATGAAGCTTCGTTTACGGTCCGGGTGAATACCGCCACTGGAACTAATGCTATATCAGCCCCAGCAGTAACAACCATTTGTGGTGGAGATAATCCAGATCCTATTACTAATGTAGCGCCCTCACCCTCACCTTCAAACGGTGCTACACTAAAATATCAGTGGCAGTCTCGTACGGGAGCGACATGGAACGACATTTTAACGGCGACCAATGCCGATTATGATCCGCCAACCTTGTTTACCACGACAGGTTTCCGTCGATTGGTAACGACAGAATTGAATGGAATTGAATGTGATGCCCCTGCTGGAATTTATGAATCCAACATTGTAACCATCACTGTCAATACGGGGCCAACACCTTCTGGGACATTCACTTCGGGATATGTCAACAATGTGATTTGTATTGGGGATTCTCCTACGTTTACCGCAAATCCTGTGGGAGTAGCTTCACCAAGTTTCCTTTACTTTAAAGGGGGTGTACCACAGAATTCACTTTCATCTACGGCTACCACCTATACTCCTAGTACCACAATTGCTGATGGTGAGGTGATAATGGTCCGTATTTTTGCAGCTCCGAATCGTGGCGGATGTTTTTTAGATATTCCATTGACGATGCGAGTCAACGGCTTTGCAGGAGCTAATCAAATTGCTACGGCAAGCACTACAGTTTGTTCCGGTTACGATCCTCCTGCATTTTCAGATATCAGTTCTCCAACATCTACCAATGCTTCTGCTACGATTACATATCGTTGGGAGGCCAGTACTGCTGGTTCATCACCCACTTGGAGTCCTATAGCACCAGCCGTAACTACGGCGGTCTATGATCCACCTGTACTTTCTTCTACAGTTGCTTATAGACGTGTTGCTATAAGTACTTTAAATGGCGCAACTTGTGAATCCTACAGTAATACAGTAACGATAACGGTCAGTGGAGGAGCTATTCCAAGTGTAACATTAACTTCCAATCGACCATCGAATACGGTTTGTTTTGATGACACAACTAATACGACCGTATTTACTGCAACATCGACTGGTTCACCTACACGCTATGACTTCTACTTCAATAATTCTATTGCACAAACAGGTACCAGTACGACTTTCACCGTAAGCAATTCTACTATCTCGGGTACTGCTACGATTTTTGTACAAGCCTTTAATAGTGGAGGTTGTTTTGATCAGTCGGCTACAACGACTATAGTAGAAAATACTATTACTCCAGCGGGAACAATCACGGGTGCACAATCGGTTTGTCCAGGAGCTCTTCCAACACTGCTTCAAGGAGTAACTTCTCCTCCCTCAGTGATGCCGAGAATTAATGGAGTTTTGGCGGGGAACGGAGATTTTCAATGGCAGATATCTACTGATGACATCACATTTACAGACATCGTAGGTGAAACCAATGCAAACTTTCAACCGACCACACTTCTTAGTCCAGGCACACGATACTACCGTCGACAAGTAGTTGGTTCTCGAAATGGGGTTAGTTGTCGGGTTTCTTCAAATTCAGTTCGGGTTCAATTTACAACAGGGCCCGTTGCAGGTATCACTTCCAATCAAGGAACCGGAACTACACTTACGATTTGTACAAGTAGTACTTTAATATTTACCGGATCTGGCGGACAATCATTTGACTTTAGAGTCAATGGTACCTCCGAATTAGTGGTCAATGCGACGGGATCCTCCACAACAGCTATATTCGATGCTACAAATATTATCAACGATAACGATCGGGTTACTGTAGTTGTTTACAGTCAACTCAATCAAGCAGGATGTTCCGCAACTTCTTCTGAAGTATTAGTCAATTTAGTAGCACAGCCAAATGGTACCCTGACTTCTTCAGCACTCAACGATACTATCTGTATTGGTGATGCTGTTAACTTTACCGCAACAGCAGGAGGTATAACTGGTGCCACCTACCGATTTAAAATTAATGGTGTAAATGCTGCTACAGTAACGACAACCAATGTTCAGAATTCCGCCACATACTCCCCAACAGGTGTATTGCCAAATCCTTTTGTGTTAAGTGTTGACATTGAAACTCCAAATGGATGTACTACTTCTGCTTCTGTTGAATTATTCCAAAATTCGATAACTTCTGCAGGTACGATTACCGGAACACAAACCATATGTCAAGGAAATGTTCCTGCGCAAATTAGTAGTACTGCAACAGCAACGTCATTTAATGCTTCTGCTACAATTACGTATCGTTGGGAGAGTTCTACGGATAACTTTATTACTGATATTTCTAATACGGGTATTACAACGGTTAATTATCAGCCTCTTGCCTTAGTTCAAACCACCCAGTTTAGACGTGTTGCAATTAGTACGTTGAATGGGGTGTCTTGTGAATTATCGACCTCCCCTGCTATCGAAGTAACGGTTTCGGCCTCTTTTTCATCCACTTTAAGAGTCAATGGTACCAACGCTCCAACAACAACTAGTCTGTGTCAAGGAGACGGTATCACCTTTACTGCAAACGGGGGACAGTCCTATGAATTCCGAGTAGGAGGAACTGTTCTCTATAGAACCAACGGTAGTGGTACCGCAACATTCGATCCATTAACCGATGTTATTTCTGGTAGTACTGGCTATACACTTCTTAACAATGATGTAGTAGATGTCATCGCTTACGATCGTGCATTAACAGCTACTGGAACCGTTGATCCGGATGCTTGTTCTGCTATTTCAGCTTCTATTACCGTAACTGTTGAAATTCCACCTTCCGTACTTTTATCGACTGTTGATACAACCAACACCGTATGTCAAAATTCTGATGTAAACTTGACAGCTACCCCTGTGGCTGGAGCTACATATACCTGGAGTATCAATGGTGGGCAGTTTGGTTTACCTACTTCTACGAGTACATTAACCATTCCATTCGTTAATTTTACTGGTTTATCTACAGCTACCATCAGTGTTCAGGTGAGTACCACCGGAAGCTGTTTGGTGACAGACACCTTTACTTTATACATCAACCGAGTAGATGCGGGAACAATAAGCGGGACTCAGACGATTTGTCCGAATGA
>WTJH01000139.1:0-3365 GCA_011524915.1 Flavobacteriales bacterium
GGAGTTCCTCCGTTTAAGCAATTTAGATTTTCATAGTTAACAACTGTAATTTCTGGTGACAACGGAATATTTGGGCTTGGAGAGAAAGAATAATTAGGAATGGAAGCCTCACACCCCAATGCATCCCGAATGATCAATTCTCCATCTAAGATTAAATTTTGATCTGCTATATTGAAAATAACTCGTCTATCATTAGGCCCTAAACTGGATGCTTCTATTTGATTGCCGATGCTTATGGTGTAGGGACCTGCTCCATCTTTGCCATCTAGGACATCGAATATCAAGGTAGTAAAGTCATCTCCACAAACAGCTTCTACTCTATCCTGAACACGTTCAACAGCTGTATATTTTTCAGGGATATTAACTTCAAAGAAATATGAATCTTGACAAGGGGTATTGGTAGAAAGATCCCCTGCATACGTTAAAACGACACGTGCCTCGTATACACGGTTAAATTCGCTTTGAGTATCTGATGAAGATCTACTAACAACTATTCCATTGGTATTAGGAGTTTCTAATGTGCCATTTCTAAACCAACTTACAGTAAAATTACCGATCAATTGCCCATCTTCAAAAAGTCTATTCCCAACAACATTAGGATTGGTTAGCATTACTCCAAGGTTCACCTGGTCATCAAAGCAGCCCGCATTGATTTGAACACGATTATTATTGATCTGGGTATAGTAGGTGGTGTCATTGCTGGGTCTTAGACTTAACTGATCTTCTGCTATGACATCAAAATTAATATCTGTTGAGCATTCACTCAATAGATCTACTACAGTAACGGTATACTGTCCCTCGACTAGATTATCTATTCTTGGAGAACTTTCAAATTCAACTCCATTTGGAGACACCCAGTCGAAACGATACACTGTTGAAATTGTAGAAGAAATAGGTATAGACCCTCCACTGAGTGCATTTGTAAGATCGATATACCTTTCGCTTGCTACACAGGATCTTAGTCTTGCGTCTACTTGATTTTCATCGATCTGAATCGGTTGAACGATTTGAATGGACGGTAAATCTCCAAATTCAGGGTAGATAAATGTGATACAGTCTTCTTTAAGAGCACTAATTCTATAGTTGTAGATTAATGACTGATTGGTAACTGAAGAAAGATCTGGACGTCCAGAAATAGTCAAGCTTCCCGCATTCTCATTAATTGTTATCCCATTTGGAGGTGTGGATGTAAATGGAGTTGTTGTTCCATTTCTATCAGTACTGCTCCACTCCACAACAACTTGATCAAAATGTGTAACAGTATATTCAACTTCAGTAATCAGTTCCCCATTACACACAATTTGGTTTTCTAGAGTGGGTGATGAGGTAAGTTGAACTTCTGAAGAATTGTCTACCAGTAAAGTTCCTGAAAAGTCTGCAAAACAGGCTCCTCCTAGTATCAATCCATAGTTGTACGTTCCCGCAGCAAGTGGTGTTCCTGAAATTGTCGCAGAAATCGTGAATGAATCTACTTGTTGTTTTTGGAAAACTAAACCGCTAGGTAAATCATTAAAATACAAGGCATCGGAGCTAATAGCAGTAATATCCGTACTAATTTCAAATGTTATCTCGCTAATCTCTGATCCTAAACAAATATTTTGATTTTCGTTCGATGAAGTGACATTGATTTGTGGTATCTCGTTTACTGATATCGTTGAGGTCTCCTGATAAGAATTTCCACAAGAGTCTATAATTTCAATTGAAAACCTATATTGACCGTAGTCCTCAATCGATCCCATTACTTGAATTTGACTTCCTTGTTGGGAATCGTTGAGGTTTGGTAAGTTAATATCTACCCAGTTGGTTCCATCATATTCTTCCAAATCAAAACTGTAGGTACTTACAGTTCCACTAATGCTGTAAATAACAGGAGCGATGGATTGACCCGCACAGATTGTTTGATAAGTTGATTCTATTGGAGAAACAAGATTTAGTGCTGTTTGAGGCCTAATCAACACAAAATAGTCATAGATTTTCTCACAACCGGTTTGGGTGTTTTCTAAAGTAATTTGATAGGTTACATATAAGCTAGAACCCGTCGTATTGACTAATGATTCAGAGATTGTTAAACTTCTTTCGGCTGGCAACGAATAAACTGTTTTCGGAGCATTAGATATTCCATTTTGCTGAAGTCGCGACCAAGATTTTACTTTAAAAACGGGAACACTATTTACGATTGAGGTAGATCCAGTTGGGACTAATGGATTGATTTCAATTTGGAAAGGTTCGCTGCTACAGATTGGAATTGCTTCTGTAAATAGATACTCTTCTCCATCGTAATCTACAGTTCCAGGAAGTGGAGGAGGAAGAACAACTATGTCAATTGTAGTTGTAGATGAACAGCCCAGTGCTTGGGTGGTAATTTCATAAGTTACAGTAACACTCGATGCAACAGAAGAAATAAGAGTCAAACGATCGGCAATTACACCTACACCACTGGTAGGATTATCAGAAATAGAATTATTATTCAGCCTAGTCCAACTAATTTGTGCATTAGCCACATTACTGACAGGAGTAAAATTGAAAACATCTCCACTACAAACCTCAATATTCGGGTTAGAATTAGTTATAATTGGGATAGGATCTACAAATACTGTCAGCTGTTCTGTAGACAAACATCCATCAGTATTTTCAATGATTATCTCATAGGTGAACTGCCTACTGCTATTAGTATTGTTAATCAGTTGATTATCATAAATTGTAAGAGAAGTTCCTGAAACAGAACTGGAATCGCTTCTTTGCCAGGACAATACTGTTACAGAAGGGTCTACATCCAACTCATATTCAAAAATTTCTCCGTTACAAATTCTAGAAATATTATTGTTTTCAATTCGTGGATTTGCCTTTACTCGAAGTTCATACACAAAGGATTCAAAACATATTCCGTCAGTTGCATCTATTTGATAGGTAAGATCGATATCACTTTGAGTGCTATTGATCAAAACTTGTGAGTCCCAATTAGTGTTTGTCCCACTTAGTAAGCTATTATCTACCCCATTAACGGAGCTTCTTGACCAGTTATAGGATGTAACATTGGGGGATAGATAACTCAGCAGGTCTGTTGGTGATGCTCCCGAACAAATAACCTCAGGAGTCACTACATTAAATTCAATTGCAGCACCCACATCAATAGTCAAGGTTATTGAATTTTGTCTGGAAGCACAATTTTGGTGATTGATGTAGATTGTATATTCTGCTTGTTGCGTTTGGCTGCCCACATTGGAAAGGATATCGTTGATAAAAATTCCGTTACTTTCAATAGTAGAACCTCCTTGAATCAAGGTATTTGTATCCGTTCTACTCCATAAAAATTCTGCATCAGTTCCTCCAATATTTGTTGTAATGGAATAGTTTAGAGCATCTCC
>WTJH01000139.1:3465-4630 GCA_011524915.1 Flavobacteriales bacterium
TCACCACTACAGATCGTTACAGATTGTATAGACGATGCAGTCAATTGTGGCTTTGGACTTACAACAACCTGAATAGTTCCCACATGGGTACAGCTCCCATTACTTTCAATAGAATAACTGTAAGCAATGGATATGCTGCTTGTAGTTGTATTAACTAATTCTGCTTCTACAATATTCCCTGAACCGCTAGTGGGAGGAGTTGAAATTCCAGGCATAGAGGGTCTAGACCAGGTAAAGGTTACTTGACTGGAATCAATATTAAACTGTGGGATAAAGTTTAAAGCTTCTTCACTACATAGGGTAATTGTGGCCGTGTTTGTAAGCTTTGGTTCGGGTAATACGGTAATTAATAGTTGTTCAGAATTTCCTGAGCATCCATTAGCAGAGCTCGTAATTGTTATGGGTACATTGACACTAAAATCGAATGCGTGTGTAAAAGTAGCATTTATGATTCCCGTACCCGATGCACTCCCTGTAGAAGTAACTCCAGGAGGAATGGGTCCTACAGTCCAGTTAAATACAGCCCCACTAGTGTTGCTTTCCGGTTGATAGGATAAGGCTTCACCCTGACATAATTCTACCCCTAATGACGAGCTAAGCTGAGGCGACGGGAATACTGTTAGGATCAATGTTGACGTGGACGTACATCCTTGGTAGGATGCTGAAAGGGTATAATTTACTTGTACTGGATCTGCCGTGTTGTTTACTAAATCCTCCGTAATTGTGTTGCCAACACCGTTTCTTCCCGTTCCGTCAATTCCAACGACCGTTGGACGCGACCAGTTGTAGCTAACACCGGAAGTGAAGTCAGAATTTATAGTGTAGGTAAATGTATCTCCAGAACAGACATCTTCACTTAAACTACTTGTAATTTGTGGGGTAGGATATACCGTTACAACAACGGTTGTAGTTGCTGCTACACAGTTCTCTAGCGCACTGGTAGAATCAATTTCATAGTACACCAATTGTGTTTGGGTTGAGGTATTGGTCAGAACCTCATCAATTAAATTCGTGGTATCATTTGTCGTTGCCCCTCCGTTTATATTCGGATTAGAGAGTCTTCTCCAAGAATAATTTGCACTGATATTCGAGCTAATAGAATAATTGGTAGATTCTCCGGAACAGATGGACAAGGCATCAACAGAGGTAATAGATGCCGATGGAT
>WTJH01000139.1:4730-12457 GCA_011524915.1 Flavobacteriales bacterium
GATAGTATAGGCCGTGGATAAACGACCACGGAAAAGCTTCCAGATTCTGAACATCCAGCAGCAACTGAAGATTGGATTGTATATTGATAAACTACTGTTCTTGAGGTTGTGGATGTATTCTCTAAATTTTCGGTTATTGGGCCCGATCCTGAACTTGAAGGATTGGAAATACCCGGGACCAAGGCTCTTGACCAGCTAAAGGTTGTCCCGGTAGAATAATAATCGATATACGCAGGTACGTAATTGGGTGAATTCCCACTACAAATGGTAATAGTGGAAACATTAGTAAGATAAAGTTTCGGTTCTACTCGGGCCAACACGGTTTGTGTTAAACCATCACAACTATTTGCTGAAGTGGTTACCAAAATGGGTAAATCCACACGGGTATTATAATCGTGTTCAAAAGTTGCTGTAATGATTCCCGTCCCTGTAATATTACCGCTATGTGTAATTCCTGCGGGGAAGCTGGTTGTATCTATTGTCCAGTTAAATTGAGCTCCAGCGGTATCGCTAGATGGAGTATAGGTGAAGCTTGATCCATTACAAACCTCAGAAATTAAGGTTGTATTTAATTCGGGTGAGGGGTAAACGGTCAGAATTAAAGTTGAGGTAGATACACAGCTTTGGTAGGAGGCTGTAAGGGTATAATTTACTTGTACTGGGTCGGTAGTATTGTTAACTAATTGTTCTGTGATGACATTCCCACTCCCATTTCTTCCGGTACCATCAATTCCAACGACCGTTGGACGCGACCAGTTGTAGCTTACACCCGAAGTGAAATCAGAATCGATAGTATAGGTAAATGTACCTCCCGAACAAACATCCTCACTTAGGCTACTTATAATTTGTGGAGTTGGATTAACGGTGACCACCAAAGTTGTTGTTGCAGCAACACAACCTTCTAAAGCACTTGTAGAGTCAATCTCATAATAAACCAGTTGTGTTTGGGTAGTAGAATTGGTCAGAACTTCGTCAATTAAATTAGAAGTACCTGTTGTAACTACTCCTCCATTAATATTTGGATTGGAAAGCCTTCTCCATGAATAATTCGCATTAATATTTGATGTTATCGTGTATGATGTGGACTCTCCTGAACAGATAGAAAGTGCATCAACAGAAGTAATGGATGCAGATGGATTGACAGGAACAATTACCGTGAACGTTTGATTGGTACATCCATCATTACCACTTAAGCTAACTTGATAAGTGACGCTTGTTGTACTATTATTGACATTGGTTAATACCTCGTTTATGACGCTAGCAACTTCTGTATGTGAAGTGGCATATAAGTCGGAACTAACACCATTGGGAAGCGTTCTGGTCCAAGTAAAGACGGTCCCTGTTAAATTACTCTGTAACGTATGATTTACATCTTCACCGCTACAGATACCGCTATGGGTATCGCTTCCACCAGTTAGCACCGGGCGGGGATATACAATCACTGAAAAACTTCCCGACGAGGTACAATTTTCTGTATTTAGAGCATCAATGGTATACTGATATGTTACTGTTTGACTAACCGTAGATGTATTGACTAAAATCTCTGTTATGGCACCGTTGTCTGCTGCTGCGGGATTAGATATTCCTGCTACAGCGTTTCTAGACCAGCTAAAGAGTGGGTTTGAAGTATTCCAATAGTCGTAATATTCAGGGCTATAATTGACACTCTGATCACTACAAATGGTAAGTGTAACACTATTTGTAAGTTTAAGTTCAGGCAGTACTCTCAAATTCAGTGTTTGAGAATTTCCAGAACAACCATTTGCGGTAGAAGTTACAGGAATTTCTAGCAAGACCGCAGTGTCATAATTATGTTCGAAAGTCGCTGTTATATCGCCAGTACCTGTAACACTCCCCGTATGAGTAACTCCTGCAGGAAGATCGGACGGGTTTATTTCCCATTCAAAGGTAGTTCCTGGCGTATCACTTGTAGGAGTATAACTAAATACTTCACCATGACAAACCCCGGGGAATAATGTGGATGAGAGTGTTGGTGTCGGGAATACCGTAACATTTAGAGTGGAGGTAGTTGTACATCCTTGATACTCTAACACCAATGTGTAGGGCACAATTATAGACGTATCTGTTTGATTGGTGAGACTTTCAAAAATTGTATTGGAACCTCCATTACGGGCCGTTTCCTGAATACCAGTTATGGTGGGTCGAGACCAACTGTAACTTACACCAGAATTGAAGTCTGATTGAATGGTGTAACTAAACACTTCCTCAGAACAGATATCTTCTGTTGCTGATGAAATCAACTGGGGAGATGGATTTACCGTAAATACAACTGTAGCAGTAGATGAGGTACAACCTCTAAGGCTGCTGGTTGCATCTATTTCGTAATACACCAACTGAGTTACAGAGGAGGTATTGGTTAATGTTTCATTAATTCTGTTGGATGTTCCAGTAGAAATGGCACCACTATTAATATTTGGATTGGATAATCTTCTCCAACTGTAGGTAGAACCAACTCTTGAAGCAATATCATAATCTGTTTCTTGGCCAGAACACATGCCTACTGATAAGGGAGAAATTACATTTGGAGAAGGATAAACCGTTACATCAAAAAACTGTGTAACATCATTACATCCGTCAAGTCCTTGCATACTAACGTTATACCTTACAAGCACATCTGCGTTTGTACTATTGGTAAGAACCTCATTTATGGTATTGCTAGTTTCCTGATACACCCCCGGATTAGCATCCGAACTGATACCGGCCGGCAACTCTCTTTCCCAAGTAAAGGTTACCCCACTTAGGTTACTAGCTAATCCGTGATTGACATCCTCACCACTACAAATAGGATCTGGATTAAGGGCATCAGTGGTAAGGCTTGGCACAGGGAGTACATTAACATAAAGGGTACTTGAACTTGAAAGGCTACACCCATCGGAGGTCGTTAAACCAATATTGTACACCACCGTAACTGTGGTATTGGAGGTATTTACCAAAATTTCATTAATGGACGTGTTTCCACTTCCTGGAGCATTGGATATTCCAGAAACAGCGTCCCTAGTCCATGTAATTGAGGGACTTGAGTCATTATTAACGGTTAGAGCCTGATTAAAGGATTCATTACTACAAACCGTTAAAGGATTACTCATAGTATTGGCTTCAATGAGTTCTGGCTCTGGATAAACAGTTACTTCCAAAGTGTAGACCTCTGCGGTACATCCATTATAAGCCGGTGTGATTTCAAAGGAAACCGTTTGATTGATATTACTTGTATTATCCAACACCACAGAGATATTATCTGTTGCACCATTAACAACAGCACCACCATTGACGTTGGTGTTGGTCAATTGAGACCAAGTAAATGAGGATCCGTCAACATTTGAATTAATGTCGTAGTCTAATGATTCACCGTCACAAACACCTACTGCAAGAGTCGAATTAACCCGAGGATTGGGTTTGACCAAAACTCTTACTGTTTCTGTAGACAAACAAGTTCCTATATTGGATTGGGCATTGATCGTATAGGTTGTTTCATATGGGATATTTGATGTATTGAAAAGGGTCTCATTGATATACTTGGTATTTCCACTAGAAGCAGCGTTTGTAATTCCCGTCGTAACAGCTCTACTCCACGAGTAGGTGATACCATCTCCCATATTACTGGCAATGGTATAAATGAAATCGTCTCCTGAGCAAATCTCAACCAGGGCCAAACTACTTGTAATTTGAGGACAAGGGAAAACCTCCACCGTGATGGATTCTGTATTGGAACATCCACCATTGGAGTTCATGGTGATTTGATAATTTAGAATCTGAGTAGATGTTGATGTATTGGTTAATTGCTGATCAATATTATCAGAGGCATCTAGTACTCCTGGAGTTACAGTTATGTTAGCATTGGGGGTGTATGCATATGAAACACTGGCATTGATATCGCTAGCACTAGTTAAATCAATATTCAATTGCTGTCCAGAGTCTAAAGACCGTTGTCTATTGATGGTTAAACTTGGCTTTGGATTTACGGTAATAGTAACCACCTGAGTTTGGGTACAACCACTAATTTGTTGGGTAACATTATATCCAACATCAATAGAATTTTGGGTGGAATTGATAAGTGTTTCAGAAATGGTAGTACCTGAATATCCAGCGTTTGAGGTGCTTAGAATACCATTTGGAAGTACTCTACTCCAGCTGTATGAAATCCCTGAATAACCATTGGTATTGGTAAAAGTTAAATCTACATTATCGCCCGTACAAATGTCTTTTGTACTGTTGGTAATTGACAATTGTGGGTAGAGAATAAAGCTAATTGTCTGGGTATTTTCACAGCCGTTGTTATCGGTGGAAGTAATTTCGTATTCAACAGTGGTATTGACACTATTCGTATTGTTCAAGGATTCGTTGAGAATATCCCCTTGTCCAGATCCAGTTGCTGGAAGAACACCTGCTACTAAGTCCCTTTGCCAGGTAACCGAAACAATTTCAGAATTTAACTTATTGGTATATCCCAAATTTATCCCTAGCGGTCCTGAACAATAAGCAGCACTAATAAGAGCAGTATTGAGTAATGGTAATTCATTTATGGTTACGGCTAAAGTTTCAGCTGGTGTAACCAAACCACAGCTAAGAGATGCCGTAACAGTCCAGCTTCCCGAGGTTGCGTTACTAGCATAGTCAACGGTAATTTGTGAAGAATTTGTTGGACCAACTATAGTCGTTCCAGATCCGGAATAACTCCACGTATATGTGGCCCCTGGAATCGAGTTAACACTGTATTGAATTGCGGAATCTCCTAAACAGACATCTATGGCTCCTGAAATATTGGACAACTCATTTTCAGTGACATTGACCTCAAAATTCGTCAATGCACTTACACCACAATCATTTTCAGCACTCACCCGAATAGTTTTACTACCGGTAGTTGAAAGCGAATCGATTTCCACACTTATTTGATTGGTTCCTGCACCGCTAGTTATTGTCATTCCAGTAGGAACCGTCCAATTATAGGTAGATGCTGCAGCAATCGGATTAACGGAAAGGGTAATCGTTTGTCCTTTACATCCAACCCCTGGGTCTAAGTTTTTAACTGGAGTAACGGTTATGGGGTCTACAAAAGTTACAATTAAAACAGCCTGAGTTGGATCACTACAACCATTTTCCCCATCGGCATCCAATCGAAGTGTTGTTGTTCCATTGGTTTTTTCTACTGTACTAAATCTATAATTGACATTTAGAGTCCCTTGCCCCGATTGATAAGTTCCTCCAGTACCTCCAGACCATGTAATATTTGAGATCGAGGTTTGGGAGACATTTAGGGAAGCAGATAAGTTTATAGAGTCTTCAGAAGAACAAACAAAGATTTCTCCGTCTGCATCAGTATCTTGATCAATTGTAAATGAAGGTCTTTGGTACAGGGTAACTATTATAGTCTCTTGAATGGTACCATCACATCCTCCAGCGGTAGTTACCACAAGAGATAGGGAAACAGATCCACTAGCAATATCAGCAGCGGATGGCGTATAGGTGGGATCTTCGTTATTTTCGGTTCCATTGTAGCTACCACTACCTCCAGTAGTCCAATAGAATGAATCGGCATTAATTACAGATGCATTGGGCAGCACATCGCTTCCCTCACACACACTTAAATTACCTCCCGCATCAACTGTTGTACCCTCGGTGAAGGTAACCACTAACGTATCAGTGGCGACATTGGTACATCCACTGTCTAACTTGGTAACGGTAAGAGTCAAACTTACACTTCCACTAATATCGGCCAAAGAAGGTCTATAAACGGTCGATAAAGCAGTTGAAACATCAAAATTCCCACTCCCAGATGTCGACCATTGGTAGGTCACATTCTGACTTGAAGAAACTGTTGGGGTGCCTAAATCAACTCCAAGCTGCCCACAACTCGTCAAACTTCCACCTACATCAACCGTAAGTTCATCTGTAAATATTAAATTGATTTGATCGGAAACATTTACGGGACAAGCTCCTGATCTTATAGCTGATAAGGAGAGGCTTAAACTTCCTACCGCTCGATCGGTTGGACCAATATTGAGTATGGTATTTGAGGTATTGTTGCTCGTTAGCGTACTGTCTGATCCTCCTGGTAAAGTCCAAAGAACAGAATCTGGAGACCCTGTAACGATACCTTGAAGATTTACTTGGGTCTCTCCTTGACATACCGAAACGCTTGAATCGCCGGCATCCACGGTAACTTCCGGGATTAGCGTAATATTGATTGAATCGTTGACCGAAGAACAGCTATTGTTGTTGGAAGCTAATGCAACAAATTCAACAGTTAATCCAGACTCCGAAGCTGCTGGGGTATATACATTATTTACCAACGTACCAATTCCATTAGTCGACCAAGTGATATTATCATAGGTTCCTGAGGCAGTCAACGTAATTGAACTTCCCATACAAGCTTGAGCACTATTGGTAATACTAACCGTTGGATTTTCATTAAAACTGATGGTAAGTGTACTAAAGACAGATTTATTGCAAGGAGCTGCCGATGTCGCTGTTAAGGTCAATATCACAGACCCATTTGTTATATCTGCAGCTGAGGGTTGATAGTTTGTTGTTAATGCGTTGGCATTTGTAAATGTTCCTCCAGAGGGGCTCGTCCATTGATACGACAGTCCACTACCAGATGAAGACCCTTGGTTTAACGGTACATTTGACCCCGCTGTGGTACAGATGTTAAAGTCACTTCCAGCATTTATTGTTGGATTGGTGATATATGTTAAGGTTATCGTATCTGAAACGGCAGATGTACAGTTCCCTGAGGGATCTAAGGTAATGGTCAGTAGTACAGTACCATCCCCAGCTCCGGGGTTGTAGGTAGGATAAATGGTGCCATTATTCGTGAAATTTCCATTTCCATTATGGGTCCATGTTATCGAATCATAATCTAGTGGAAGGTTGGTATAATCTGCATTTGTAAAGGTGTAAGAACCATCATCTTCACATAAACTAATCGTTGTATTTAGGTTGACACTAGGAGATCTATCGATGTTGAGGGTTTTTGTATCGTCTACAAAAGCACCACAACCATTGAGCGGGAATCCTCTTAAAGTTAATGTTGCAATTCCTGCTGAAATTTCAGCAGCTGTTGGTATATATTGAACTGTACTTGGATCTGATGCATCTAATGCGGGGGTCAAGGACCCATTTCCAATCCAAGTCCATGAAGCAGCATTTGATATAGAGGTTCCTGTAAGGTATCCCCCATTTTGACAAATAGATATGGCACTTCCAGCATCCACATCTGGGGATCTTACAAAGGTAACCGTTACACTGGTTGTAACAGGAGTAGAACAGGGGGCTATAGCATTGGCGGTTAGTTCAAAAACATAAGTGTTTCCAATATCTGACAATGCAGGCGTATAGATTATATCAGGATTTGTGGTGTCTGCAGGATCTACAGCCACATAGGAGCCACCTGCTCCATTAAAGTTCCAGGAATAGTTTAAGGCATCTGAAAGAGTTGCATTTATGTTCAGGGTGCTGGTTCCCTCGCAGACTAAAATTGGAGAAGCATCATTGATGGTAGCTTCTGGTGCTGCAGTTATTGTCACTACTCTGGTCTCCCAAGAACCTTCGGGGCATGCTCCATATGTATCTGATCTTAGTTTTAAGGTAACATAGCCTCTTGCAATGTCGGCAGCTGTAGGCTCATAGGTATTAACTTTATTGGTAGTACTATTAAAGTTCGAAGGATTTCCGTCATCAGTATCCCACTGAATTGTTGCGTCTGTAGG
>WTJH01000144.1:0-4685 GCA_011524915.1 Flavobacteriales bacterium
CATTTTGTGCAAAATTACACATTCCTTAAAGCTGTTTAAGAATATCATTTGCTTTTTTAAAGGATTCCGGGAGTGCAACTTATCTTTAGGGCATGAATCCTCATACGATAGTCGGAAATACAAGTCTTTGGAACAACCTTCAGGCAAGTTTAGCAAGCCAGAGTTTCCCCCATGCCTCCCTATTTATAGATAATGGACAATTTGGGGCCCTGCCCTTGGCCCTCCGATGTGCTCAAAAATTGTTGGGCAAGGATGATCTGCGCTGGGAACAATGGGCAGATTTATATATGATGTTCCCGTTTGTAAAACACGGGAGTGCCAACGAGACTCATGAGGAACATCTGGACAGTTGGCGATCTTTTGTACAGGAAAACCTGTATGGAAGCCAATGGGATTGGACTCAATTTTTGGAGAGTGGGAACAAACAATTGATTATTCCGGTAGCTGCGGTGTTGGAAATGCAGCGAAAGATTCATTTAAAAGCCTTTGAAGGCCAGAATAAGGTATGTATCGTTTGGGGTGCGGATTTGCTTCGTGAAAATGCGGCCAACAAGATGTTAAAGATTCTGGAGGAGCCACCAACCGACACCTATTTTATCTTGATCGCTGAGGAAACATCCGAAATGTTACCTACACTATTATCCCGCTGCCAACAATCGACCTTGGTGCCGGTAGCGGATGCGGAAATCGAACAGGGCTTAGCCTCTTTAAATATCGAAAAAGCTCAAATGACTTCTATTCTCTTTCAGGCGGAAGGGAGTATGGGTAAGGCCTTGCAACTATGCCAACAAGCATCGGGTACTGAAAGTTTCGAAAATCTTTGGGTCATCGGACTTCGAGCGGCTTTTCGGGCACGGGGCAATAAAGCCATTGTCCTGGAGCTTTTGGAATGGGCAGAGAACCTTTCGCGTCTGAATCGAGAAACTCATAAAGCTTTTCTGACCTATGGTTTACGTCTTTTCCGTGCGGCTTTGATGCACAACTACGGGTCGGCCTCTTTAGGAAACTTTGTTTCTGAAACAGGCTTTGATATTAAAAAGCTCGCTCCCTTTATTCATGGAGAAAATGTTCTGGAAATCATAGAGCTCCTACAAGACTACATCTATGCGTTGGAACGCAATGTAAATGCTAAAATGCTCTTTACAGATTTAGCATTTAAGTTGACTCGTTTGTTGCACCAGCGAGAGACGGCTTAAGCATATAAAAATGGGAGGAATAATTCCCAGATTGCTGAGCAACAAAATTCGAATAGACTCCTTTAAATGCAGCGAATGGCCAAGGGAATGGACGCTGGCGATATTTTTCGGATAAGAGAGACACATAGAGCGCATCAAACCACAGCGGAAAGTTCGCTAGAGTGGTATAGCCTTGCGCTGATGACCAATCTTCAAAACCCTTTTTAGAAAAATGCCAAAGATGTCTGGGGACGTCCCATGCCGCCCAGAATTCTTGGTAGTGTTTTGCATCCCAAGAATCGAAATTGGGAAGGGCAACCACCAACATCCCATCGGGCTTTAGTTTGGTTTGCAGCTGGTTTAATAGGGCTGCCGGATCGGATATATGTTCCAAGACATGCCATAGACTGATACAGTCCAGACTGGCGTCCGGAATTGACTCCAAGGAAGCATATAGCGGAATTTCTTTGCTTTGAGCGACAGCAGAAGCCTGTTCGTTGGGTTCAAGCCCATACACCTGATGTCCTTTGGTGCGGACAAAATTTAAAAAGTCTCCTGTTCCACAACCATAATCCAAGAGTGAGGCTTTGGGCGGCACATGCTTTTCTATTTGTTTCCACTTGTAGGAAAACATCAAACTTTGAATGGCTCCGTAAAGAGTGTTATACCAAGATCCTGATTTCTGTTGATGGGAAATATAGTCCTCTGTCTTGTAGTACGCAGCGATGCTTTTGGTTTTGGGGAATTGGGTCTGTGCCCATCTTCCATGGGGCTCCCACGTAAGTTCGAAGACTTCTTGAGTCAAAAAATGGTCCTGAATGGGAGAAGGATAAGCCGATTTCATATCAAATGTTTCACGTGGAACGCTCTAACGACTTAAGTGAACTAAAAGGACGCTGATATCCGACGGATTGATCCCAGAAATGCGAGAAGCTTGACCCAAATTTTGAGGTTTTTGCCGATTCAGCTTTTCTTTGGCTTCATGGGAAAGGGATGCTAAGGGGAAATAATCGAAGCCCTCAGGGATTTTGATATGGTCAAGACGTTGGAGTTTATCGGCCTGTTGCTTTTCCTTTTCGATATAACCCGCATATTTTAACTGGGTCTCCGCTTGGTGTAAAACATCCTTACGAACAGGAGCATCTTCTAAATAGGATTTGAATGAAGGCAACTCACAGAGATCGGACATGCTCACCTGCGGTCGGGAAATCACCTTGACCCACTTGTCCGTTTGTTTGACGGGAGGGATGTTCTTGGCATCGTATAGGTCGTTGACTTCGTCTAAAGGAAAGCTTTGGTTGTGGAAGTGTTTAAGCAAGCGTTCGGTCTGATCGATCTTCTCTTCCATAAGCTTAAGTCTTTTTTCAGAAGCCAGTCCCAATTCAAAGGCCTTAGGAGTAAGACGAATATCTGCATTGTCTTGTCGTAACAGAGTACGGTATTCGGCTCTAGAGGTAAACATACGATAGGGTTCTTCGGTGCCTTTAAGAATAAGATCATCGATGAGCACCCCAATATAAGCTTCGTCTCTTCCCAAGACTACAGCTTCCTTCTCATGGACGAATTGATGTGCATTGATCCCAGCCATAAGTCCTTGAGCAGCGGCCTCTTCATATCCAGTAGTCCCATTGATTTGACCGGCAAAAAACAGATTGTCGTAAAGTTTGGTTTGTAAACTATGGTTCAATTGTGTGGGCGGGAAATAATCGTATTCGATGGCATACCCCGGACGGAAAAACTTGACTTGCTCAAATCCTCTGACCTTACGTAAGGCTTCGAACTGGATGTCCTCAGGCAATGAGGTAGAAAACCCATTTACATAAACTTCGACCGTACTCCATCCCTCAGGTTCTACGAAGATTTGATGCCGATCCTTATCAGCAAAACGATTGATTTTATCTTCAATCGAAGGACAATAACGAGGTCCAGTACTTTGAATGGCTCCGTTAAACATAGGCGAGCGGTCGAAACCGGAACGTAATGTATCGTGCACATCCAGACTGGTGTGGGTGATATAGCAACTTCGTTGATGCTCTAAAGGTTGTTGCCTCCCAAGGAATGAAAAATGATCCGGGTCAGAATCTCCGGGTTGTTCTTCCATTAAGGTATAATCTAGAGAACGCCCGTCCACTCGGGGAGGAGTACCGGTTTTCATACGCCCTGAGGTAAATCCTAGATCTTGCAGTTGTGACGTCAAGCCTTTGGATGCGGGTTCGCCTGCTCTTCCCCCACCAAAGTTTTTATCACCTATATGAATAAGGCCATTCAAAAAAGTACCATTAGTTAAAACAACAGACTTGGCATAGATGGGGATTCCTAAAGAAGTGCGGACCCCTTGAATGGTATTGTTTTCTACAATCAGGCTGGTTACCATTTCCTGATAAAAATCAAGATTATCCGTTTGCTCAAGCGCTTCTCTCCAATGTTGAGCGAACAGCATACGGTCCGACTGAACACGGGGACTCCACATGGCAGGGCCTTTGGATCGATTGAGCATTTTGAACTGTATGGCACTTGAATCGGAAATAATCCCGGAATAACCACCAAGTGCATCAATCTCTCTAATGATCTGTCCTTTGGCAATACCGCCCATGGCAGGGTTACAAGACATTTGTCCAAGCGTCTGGAGATTCATAGAAACCAAAAGAGTTTTGGAACCTAAGTTGGCAGCAGCCGCAGCAGCTTCTGCACCGGCGTGTCCGCCCCCCACAACAATAACATCATACCTATCTAAAAACATAAATCAATTGTTCCACGTGAAACACTCTAAAAAACGATCTTCCTCTGCCCGCATCAAAAGCTTTTCGGGATCTGTCTTATCATTAAAACCTATACAGTGCAAAAGTCCGTGAGCTAAGATACGGCATAGTTCCTGTTGAAAGGAAACCTGATATGTCTCTGCATTGTGCTCTAGGGCACTAAGAGAAATATAAATGTCTGCTTCGATTGACGATGCTTTGCTGTAATCGAAAGTGATGATATCTGTATGGGTGTCGTGATCAAGGGCCGATTGATTAAGCGATAACATAGCTGCCTGATCCAAAAAAGTATACGAAAGCTTATGAATACTAAAATTTTGTCTTTCAGCAAGTTGATGCAATTGGACCCGGATCTCGGTACTATTGGGAACAGAAAACCCTTCGAAAAAGATCATCTTTTTTTTGCAAAGATACTGGGGCATACTGAAAATGACAGAATTTTGTAAAAAACTATATCATGGAACGCGTACGTTTTGCCCCCAGTCCAACGGGAGCTTTACATATTGGAGGACTAAGAACCGCTTTATTTAACTATGCTTATGCACGCCAAAAGGGCGGGAAATTCATTCTTCGGATAGAAGATACAGACCAAAACAGATATGTGGAAGCTGCTGAGTCTTATATCTTAAAAAGCCTGGAATGGTGTGGAATAGAGCCTGACGAAAGCGTTGCTAATCCAGGGACATTTGGTCCCTACAGACAAAGTGAACGGCTGGATCTATACCAAAAAGAGATCCAGAAATTGATAGAT
>WTJH01000144.1:4785-12354 GCA_011524915.1 Flavobacteriales bacterium
AATGTTGTGGACGACCATCAGATGGAAATTACAACGGTGATTCGGGGAGAAGAGTGGTTGTCCTCTTTACCTATACATCTTTTATTATATGATGCCTTTGGTTGGGAACGACCCAAATTTGCTCACTTACCCTTGATCTTAAAACCCACAGGAAAGGGGAAACTTTCTAAAAGAGATGGAGAAACAGGGGGCTTCCCAATTTATCCTTTGGAATGGAACGGAGCTCCTGGCTTTAAAGAAAGAGGCTTTATAAATGACGCTTTGCTCAATACCTTGATGCTATTGGGTTGGAGTAGTGGGGCAGAAGATCGCCTTCTATCTAAGGAGGAATTCGTAGAGGCATTCCAATTGAATAAAGTTCAAAAAGGTGGAGCGCGTTTCGATTTCGATAAAGCAAAATGGATCAATCAGCAATACATCAAACAAAGGAGCGATAAAGACATCGCTAGTGAGCAACAATTGGCAACATTAAAAGACAGCATTGGGCAGGACCGATTGGTTGCAGCTTTAGCTATTGTAAAGGATAGAATCGTGCTTTTGGAAGATGTTGAAAAGGAAATCTTTTGTTTGTTCAATGCTCCTAAGTCTTATGACGCAAAGGTTACCAACAAGGTAAAAAACAAAGGCTTGGGTCTTGTTCTTGAATATTTAGCCTCGGACTGGTTGAAGGAGCAACCCTACAGTAAGGAAAAATTGGCCGCCTTTTGTAAATCTAATGATATCGGTTTTGGGGTGGCCATGCAAAGCTTGCGATTGATCTTAGTCGGGAGTTTGCAGGGGCCTGACGTATTTGAGATTTTGAATTTTCTCGAAAATGACGTAAGTTATGAGAGACTTGACCTTTTTAAAAACCAAATTCTTTAACAAATGAGCTTGAGTAGTATTTTATTGATTGTTCTTATTCTACTGGCCTTACTTTCTGGCCTATTCATCGTTAAACAACAAACCAGTGCTGTAGTAGAACGGTTTGGTCGTTTTGTGGCCATACGTAACTCAGGGCTTCATTTCAAAATACCTTTGATCGATCGAATATCTGGTCGTCTAAGTCTACGAATACAACAGCTGGATGTTATTGTAGACACGAAGACCAAAGACAATGTATTCGTAAAATTGAAGGTGTCTGTACAGTACAAAGTAATAGCAGATAAAGTTTATGATGCGTTTTATAAGCTGGACTACCCCCAAGATCAGATCACTTCCTATGTCTTTGATGTAGTCCGTGCCGTAGTACCTAAAATGATCCTAGATGATGTATTTGAAAAAAAGGATGAAATCGCCAATGCTGTAAAGGGAGAACTAAACGATGCCATGAACAACTATGGGTATGATATCATCAAAGCCTTAGTAACAGACATTGATCCAGATGCAGAGGTAAAAGCGGCCATGAATAGAATCAATGCTGCAGAAAGAAAGAAAGTAGCTGCACAATTTGAAGGAGATGCCGAGCGGATTTTGATAGTAGAAAAGGCAAAAGCAGAGGCAGAAAGTAAAAGGCTACAAGGACAAGGAATCGCGGACCAGCGGAGAGAAATTGCTCGCGGATTAGAAGAATCTGTAGATGTCTTAAATAAGGTGGGAATCAACTCCCAAGAGGCTTCTGCCTTGATTGTAGTTACTCAACATTACGATACCTTACAATCCATTGGTGAAGAAACCAATACGAATCTGATCTTGTTGCCCAACTCTCCACAGGCGGGGAGTGATATGCTAAATAATATGGTCGCCTCTTTTACGGCTAGTAATCAAATCGGTGAAGCCATGAAACAGCAACAAAAGGGTACTGAGAAGAAGGACTAGTCCTGTTGAATTTTAGCCCAAGTATCTCTTAAGCCTACAGTCTTATTAAAGCTAAGGCGCTCGCCCGTATTGTCGTCTAAGACAAAGTAACCTAGACGCTGGAACTGCAATTGGGTACCAATAGTTATTTCCGACAGACTTGGTTCTACCCAAGCCTGAACAAGCTGATGAGAATTCGGATTAATAAAAGATAAATGTGAGTCTTCGTGTTTGTCTGGAGTAGGATCGGAATACAATCTGTCGTACAGATGAACATCTGCAGCAAGAGCATGTGGTGCACTTACCCAATGCAGGGTTCCTTTAACTTTACGCTGACTGGCTTCGGTTCCAGAACCGCTTTTACTCTCTGGATCATAAGAACAAATAATTTCGGTAATATTACCGGCGTCATCTTTTATAACTCGTTCACCCTTAATTATATAGGCGTTTTTAAGGCGAACTTCTTTGCCTAGAGTTAAACGGAAAAATTTACGGTTGGCTTCTTCTTTAAAATCCTCTTGCTCTATATATAAATGCTTGGAAAATGGAATTTCACGGGTTCCTAATTCGGGTTGTTCTGGGTTAATTTCCCCATGTAGAATTTCGGATTGGTTTTCGGGGTAATTTTCGATGGTTAGTTTCACCGGATTAAGAACTGCATTGACTCGGGGAGCAGAAAAGTTTAAATCTTCTCGAACGGCATGTTCCAATAGGGCCATATCGATCAAGTTTTCACGTTTGGCCACCCCTACAGCATCCACAAAATTTCGAAGTGCTTTTGGGGTATACCCTCTTTTCCGAAGACCAGCAATGGTTGGCATTCGCGGGTCGTCCCATCCGTTTACCACAGCATTATCGATAAGCTCTTTGAGTTTACGCTTGCTGGTAACGGTATAAGCAAGATTTAATCGAGCAAATTCTCGTTGTTTGGGGCGTTGTTTTTGGTTGAGCTCCAGCTGATCTAAAAACCAGTCGTATAGATCACGATGGGGTTTAAATTCTAGTGAACACAGGGAGTGAGATATTTGTTCCTTAAAGTCCGATTGCCCATGTGTCCAATCATACATGGGATAAATACACCATGCATCACCGGTTCGGTGGTGAGGGGTATGCATAATCCGGTACATGATTGGATCTCTTAGGAGCATATTGGGAGAGGCCATATCAATTTTGGCTCGTAGCACGTGGGTTCCTTCGGCATGTTTACCTTCCCGCATTTCTCTAAATAAACTAAGGTTTTCCGAAACTTCACGGTCCCGGAAGGGGCTCGGACGGCCCGGTTCTGTAGGCGTTCCTTTTTGATCCGCTATGGCATCGGAGCCTTGGCTATCCACATAAGCAAGCTTATTTTGGATAAGTTCTTCGGCCCATAAATATAACTGTTCGAAATAATCGGATGCATAGCAAACCGAATCCCACTCATATCCAAGCCATGAAATATCTTGTTGAATCGCTTGCACAAATTTGGATTCCTCTGCAGCTGGATTGGTATCGTCGAATCGTAGATTGACAGGAGCCTTATACTGAAGTCCTAAATTAAAATTGAGACAAATCGCTTTGACATGACCTATATGAAGATAGCCATTAGGTTCTGGCGGGAAGCGAAATCGCAATGCTTCAGAAGGCATTCCCTGCGCTAGATCTTCCTCAATGATATGTTCAATAAAATTTAATGACTTGGACTCCACAGTAAAGAATTTTGGCAAAGATATACAATGCCCGGATTCGGACTAAATATTGCTTATTATCTTTGAGGTCTATGGGAATAATTGAAGTAGAAAATATTCGACTCTATGCACATCATGGATGTATGGCAGAAGAGACTAAAATTGGAAGTAACTATCGTGTGGATGTTAGACTCGAAGCGGATTTGGATCTCTCTTCCAGGAGTGATGATCTTCAAGATACGGTTGACTATGTAAAGGTGCATGAGATTGTTAAGGAGGAAATGAGTATTCCGTCCAAACTATTGGAGCATGTGGTACAAAGAATCATTGTACGGATCAAAACTCTAAAGGGTGTCCTAAAAGTACGAGTACGCGTGGCTAAAGAAAACCCTCCCATCGAAGGGGATGTTGCCTATGTTGCAGTAGCAATAGAAGAAAGCCTTTAGACTTCGCTTTAATTTACTATTTTTGCATTGCAATTGGCACCGTGGCCGAGTGGCTAGGCAGAGCTCTGCAAAAGCTTGTACAGCGGTTCGAATCCGCTCGGTGCCTCTTTTTTTAGAGATAGGGATTTATGGCTATCGAAATTCCTACCACAATCAAAAGTATCCCAACCATTTTTTCGAAAATTCTTGCCTTTTCAGGAACCATAAAAGATTTGAACTGTGAGGCTAACGCTATTTTGGTAATCGATAAAAGAAGATATACCAGGAGAATCGTACCAAAGAAAGAAATATAATTGATAGCAGCTTGATCGCTCCTTTGACTAAACAAAACTAAAAGAGTAATCCAATAGCCTATTCCGGTGATGTTAAAAAGGTTGAGAATAAAACCTTTAAACAAGGCTTTTAAAACGGTTTTGGCTTGTATGGGTTGTGGACTAGTAGGTTTAAAACGTTTCAAGACCTGATAAAGTCCATAAGCCATAAAAACACATCCACCTAGGGTGTATATTTCTGCTTCTAATCGAATATCAATTAAAAAAGAACGCAACCCCCAATAGCCTAAAATCAAGATGATAATATCGGCTATTACACAGCCTATATCTAAAATAAAAGCTTCTTTGCCTCTCCCTTCAAGAGCCAATTGAATAACCATAAAAAAAACGGGACCCGTTGCAAAACCATAGAGTAAGGCCAATGGAAATGCAGCGATAAAATCATTTATCAAACTATTGCATTTCTATAATATTACCCCCTATTCGTTTCTGTGTAATCATTTTTACGGGCTTCCCATGAACGCGAATGGTTCCGCCTGCTGTGACATGCGCATTTAACAAATCAGTAGCATTAACATAAGCAACACCCCCAGCTGTTACCTTAACATCGGTCTGTTCTGTCACTAGTGTTTCGGCCTCGCAATAACCCCCTCCGGTGACTTGTAGGGTGTGAAAAGAACAGTTTCCAAAAATGTTTAACTGCCCCCCAGTAGCAATCCTAGAAGTAATCCGTTTACCATAAAAATGTACGTTCAATTTAGACCCTTCTTGGACCTCAAATCGGATACTGGTTTGTTTTAAAGAATCCTGAAAATCCATTTGACTGCCTTGATGGAGACCTATCCGATCTAAGGGGTCTTTGTAATAGAGTTCGATATAAGAAGTTTTGGATTTAAAAACCTCCTTGAGTTTGTATCGGAGCTTAAGCGTGTTGTTTTTAAGGGTGGCTACAACATCCTCTGTATGGTCTCCGTGAATAACGATTTTGTTCTCATCGGCTGCAATCGCATTGATTTGAATACCAGAGTACACTTTCAGATTCATAAATGGACCCAAAGCAATTGTTTTGGTTCGGGATTTTTTGGGAATGCTGTCCTGATCTACTGCTGTTTGTGCAAAGGATAGATTCGTAATCAGACAAAGTAACAGAATGCGTGCAAATAGGTTCATTGCTTAAAATTAAGAATTAATCGTTTCATCAACAATGCTTAAGTCGATTTGTCTTTTTTGGAGATCAGTCCGCACAATTTCTACGGTTATGGAATCACCCAAACGATACACTTTTTGGGTTTTATCTCCCACCAGTAGATGTTGATCTACATCAAAATGATAATAGTCCCCGGGTATTTCCTGGATTCGAATAAAACCTTCACATTTATTGGCATCTAACTCCACAAAGATACCCCGATCGGTGACCCCAGAAATGACTCCCGAAAAATGTTGTCCGAGCTTATCTTCCATAAATTTCACTTGCATGAATTTTATCGAATCGCGTTCGGCTTTGGTGGCAATGATTTCCCTTTGAGTTGCATGAAAGCATTGTTCTTCTAGAGGTTCTGCAGGAACTGAGCTCCCTTGGGATAAATAGTGCGTCAATAGACGATGAACCATTACATCGGGATAGCGTCGGATGGGGGAAGTAAAATGGGTATAATAGTCAAAAGCCAAACCGTAATGACCGATGTTTTCGGTCGTATAGGCAGCTTTACTCATACACCGAACCGTTAAAGTATCTATGAGTTGTTGTTCCGGAGTGTCGTGAGAATCGGACAAGAGTTGGTTGATACTTTGGTTTAATTTTTTGGAATTTAAACTCAAAGGGTATCCAAGTTTTCCTACGATGGTCTGAAGATTCGTGAGTTTATCGTAGTCGGGTTCGTCGTGAACCCGATACACAAAACTTTTTCGGGGGCTTTGCTTCCCTATAAATCGTGCCACTTGACGGTTGGCCAATAACATAAATTCTTCTATCAGTTTATGAGCATCTTGGGAGGTCTTAAAGAAAACGGACTGGGGTTCGTTAGCCTGGTTTAGTCGAAACTGTACTTCAACCCGGTCAAAAGAAATTGCTCCAGAATCCATCCGTTTGCTCCTTAAAATTTTAGCTATCGAATTGAGGTTTTGTAGCGCATCTAAAACTTCTGTTGACACAGCATAGGGAGTAGCGTTTAGTGAAATATCGGCTGGAACCTCTAATCCCTCACTATCCAAAAGATACTGCACTTCGTGATAAGCAAAACGATGATTGGATTCAATTACTGTTCGTCCAAACCATTCCTTATAAACGTTGCCCGAACGGTCCATTTCAAAAACAGCCGAATAGGTATACTTTTCTTCTTGAGGCCTTAGAGAACAAACTCCATTCGAAAGTATTTCTGGGAGCATCGGAACCACACGATCTACAAGATAGACAGAAGTTGCACGTTCTGAGGCTTCCTGGTCCAATATAGAGTCTTCTGGGAGATAATAAGAGACATCGGCAATATGAACACCAATTTCAAAATTTCCGTTGTCTAATAAGCGAAAAGACAAAGCATCGTCAAAGTCTTTAGCAGTTACGGGATCAATGGTAAAGGTGAGTTGATCTCTAAAGTCTCGTCGTTTGGATATTTCTTCAGGAAGGATTCGCTGATCGATCTCTTGGGCTGCTTTTTCAATAGCTTCCGGAAATTCATAGGGCAGGTTGTAGTCGTGTAAGATCGCATGAATTTCGGTTTGTGTTTCTCCTGGGGTACCAAGAGAGCGAACTATTTCGCCATAAGGAGAATCTGCTCTTTTAGGCCAATCTTTAAAGGAAACTAAAACTTTATCACCATTCTTATACGCCGGATCGGGTAGATCTGGGATAAAGAAATCGGTATACATACGAGCGTTTCTGGTTTGGACAAACGCAAAACTTTTTTCCCGTTGAAGAATCCCTACAAATTGCGTTTTATGCCGTTCAAGTATCTCCACGACTTCTCCTTCGGGCTGTCCAGAGCGTGAACGGTTAAATATATAAATCGCAACACGATCACCATCAAAAGCTCGATTGATATTTTTGCGATGCACAAAAACATCTTGCTCCATTTCATCTACCAAAACATAGGCATTACCTCCAGCCGTAATTTGTATGATACCTTCAAGTGTTTTTTTGAAGTTTGTACTCCACTGGTATTTTCCTCGAGAGACTTCTAAAACTTCTTTTTTGGCTGCAGCCTTTTTAAGAATACGGATCACTAGGTTACGACTATGCGTATCTTTTAGTTGTAAAGCAGCCGTAATCTGTTTGTAGTTAAACGCTTTAGAAGGATGTGAACGAAGAAACTGAAAGCTTTGTTTTTCTAATTTCTTTTCTAGTTTCTTTTTTTTAGACATATGGGACAAAGGTAATTCAAAAGCTAAACACCTTATTTTAATATTATAGAC
>WTJH01000067.1 GCA_011524915.1 Flavobacteriales bacterium
ATTTACTTTGCCAAAAGCGGAAGCCCTTGAAGAACTCCCTTTAGGAGTTTCCTAAAAAGAGACCATTTTGGGAAGTAAAAATAAACTTAAGCGGTTTCGTGAAAACGAAACCTTCGCCAATGTTATCCAACCTTCAAGAGAGACAATCCTTGAGGATCAATTTGAATGGAAGGGACGGTGGCATACATTTTTTGGAAATAAAAATCCTATTGTTCTTGAATTGGGTTGTGGTAAAGGGGAATATACCTTACACTTAGCTCAGCGCAATCCAGAGATGAATTTTATTGGGATCGATATCAAAGGAGCTCGTTTTTGGAGAGGAGCCAAAACCGCATTGGAACAAGAACGTACCAATGTAGCCTTTGTCCGGACACAAATAGAGCTGATAGAGCATCTTTTTGCAGCGGGAGAAGTACATCAGATCTGGATCACCTTTCCCGATCCTCAAATTAAGTTTAAACGCACCAAACATCGTTTAACCAACCCAGAATTCTTGGATCGATATAAAGGTGTTCTAGAGCCTCAAGGTTTGGTTCACTTAAAAACAGATAGCGCTTTTCTACATGGCTATACCTTGGGTGTTCTCAACGGATATGCTGCAAAGCTGTTGTATGCTCATCACGATATTTACAATAACCCCCACACTCCAGAAGACGTTACGGCGGTTCAGACGTTTTACGAGCAAAAATTTTTAGAACAAGGGATACCAATTACATATCTGTGTTTTCAAATGGAAACTCATGCAGGATAATTTTTTTGAACGGGTTTATGATGTCGTCCGACAGATCCCTGAAGGTCGAGTAACCTCTTATGGAGCCATTGCCCGTTTTTTAGGTGCTCCCCAAAGTGCCCGAATGGTGGGTTGGGCGATGAATGCCGCACATCAACACCCGGATGTTCCTGCGCACCGAGTAGTGAATCGGAAGGGACTTTTAACGGGTAAGCATCATTTTGCAGGAATTCATTTGATGCAGCAACTGCTCGAAAACGAAGGAATTGAGGTGCAAGAGGATCAAATTCAACTTTTCCAACAGCATTTTTGGGATCCTTCGGACTACTTAGCTCTAGATTCTTGATGGTCAGTTTTCCAGAGTCAGCTTTGGGCTGTATATTTGCAGTCTGAAGGATGTAGAGCTATGAAAATTACCCAATCTCAAGTGGAGCAAGTGCTTCAAGGAATGACCCTCCCAGGTCAAGGAGAAGATTTGATCTCCAGTGGAGCAGTGACCAATATTCAGGTATTCGGGGATCAGATTGATATTGATTTAAAATTAAATAACCCCAGTTTACAGGCCCGTAAAAAGCTTGAGGTTGAAATATTGAAAAATATTCACGAACAGATTCACGAAAAGGCCAAGGTCAATACCAAAGTGATTGTCGAAAAAGCACCAGAAACTCCTGCACCTATCAAAGGCAGCCCTATTCCTGGAATCGATAATATCATCGCAGTATCATCAGGAAAAGGTGGAGTAGGGAAATCTACAGTGACCTCAAACCTAGCTGTTTCTCTTGCGCAAATGGGTTTTAAAGTCGGTATTTTGGATGCCGATATCTATGGGCCTTCGATCCCTACCATGTTCGATATGGAGGGAGCACGTCCTCTGGCAGTAGAAGTTGATGGGAAGTCAAAAATGGAACCTATCGAAAACTACGGCGTCAAGGTTTTATCGATAGGATTCTTCACTCAACCGGATCAGGCAGTTGTTTGGCGAGGTCCCATGGCCTCCAAAGCTTTAAATCAAATGATTTTTGATGCTGCTTGGGGAGACTTAGACTTTTTGTTAATCGATTTACCTCCCGGAACAGGAGATATTCATTTGAGTATCGTTCAAGCGCTTCCGCTCAATGGAGCAGTAGTGGTCAGTACACCACAAAACATTGCTTTAGCAGATGCGCGAAAAGGGATTGCTATGTTCCAACAAGACTCGATTCAAGTTCCCGTTTTAGGGATCATTGAAAATATGGCCTACTTTACTCCGGCAGAACTTCCGGATCATAAATATTATATTTTCGGCCAGCAAGGAGCCGAATATTTGGCCCAAGACAAAAAAGTTCCCTTTTTGGGAGCTCTTCCCTTAGTACAATCGGTTCGGGAAGCATCAGATGCTGGTCGCCCAGCGGCACTACAAGACCAAGGGCCTGTGCGCAATGCCTTTGAAGAAGTCACCAGAAATATGGTTCGTCAATTGGTTGAGCGCAATACGCATCTTCCTCCGACGAAAGCTGTAGCAATAACAACAATGGCTGGTTGTTCAGCCGTAAATAAATAGGTATGCAAGCATCCGAAATTGAAAGTAAGGTACTGGAGGCATTGGACGAAATTCGTCCGTTTTTAGCTTCAGATGGGGGAGATATTTCATTGGTGTCTATAGAAAACAATGTTGTGAAAGTACAACTTCATGGCGCTTGTGTTGGATGTTCTGTTAACCAAATGACATTGAAATCGGGTGTTGAAATGACCGTAAAAAAGCATGTCCCTTCGATTGAACAGGTCATTAGTGTAGATCCATCCACATGATCCAAACCGATATTCTTATCATTGGAGCCGGTCCTACGGGGCTGTTTGCAGTTTTTGAGGCAGGTTTATTAAACCTTAGATGTCATTTGATTGATTCGTTGCCTCAACCCGGTGGCCAATGTGCAGAAATCTACCCCAAAAAACCTATATACGATATTCCTTCACATCCAGAAATCTTAGCCGGAGACTTGGTTCAAAATCTAATGAGGCAAATCGAGCCCTTTTCCCCTGGATTTACTTTAGGAGAATGTGCAGTTTCTTTGGAAAAGACTTCCGATGACCAATTTATAGTAACTACAGATCATGGGACTCAGCACCAAGCCCCCATCGTTGCTATAGCAGGAGGTTTAGGTACTTTTGAGCCTAGAAAACCCCCAGTTGAAAATCGAATTCCCTTTGAAAATAAAGGGATAGACTACATCATTAAAGACCCTGAAAAGTATCGAGACAAAAAAGTACTGATTGCAGGAGGGGGCGATTCTGCCTTGGATTGGGCTATATATTTAGTGAATGTGGCATCCGAGGTTACTCTGGTGCACCGGAGAAAAGAGTTTCGAGGCGCATTAGATTCGGTAAATAAAGTTCAGGCGCTCAAAGATCAAGGGAGAATCCAGCTGATTACTCCAGCCGAACTAGAAGATTTTTATGGCGATCAACATTTAGAAGGGGTCCGTCTAAAAGTCGAAGATGGGACCCAAGATTTAGCCGTAGACTATGTGATTCCACTCTTTGGATTGACACCTAAATTAGGTCCTCTAAAGGATTGGGGGTTAGAAATTGAAAATAATGCGATCCGTGTCGACAATTCTTTGGATTATCAAACCAATATTCCTGGGGTATATGCCATTGGTGATGTCAACACATATCCAGGAAAATTAAAACTTATTCTATGTGGCTTTCACGAAGCTACATTGATGTGTCATAGCGCCTATAGTCGCTTAAATCCCAATAAAAAAAATACGCTAAAGTACACCACTGTCAGTGGAGTTAAAGGTTTTGATGGCTCTGTTAAGGCAGCCGAAAAAGCTACTATAAAGCGTATTGAATAAAGAAAAATATATGAGTACAGAAGTTGCAATTTCTATTATTGACCGAGAAGGAGAGATCCATCAGATAGTTGCTCCTACCGATATGGCTATGAATCTTATGGAAGTGTGTAAAGCCTACGAACTTCCCGTAGAGGGAACTTGCGGCGGAATGGCTCTATGCGCATCTTGTCAATGTTATATAGAATCGGATCATTCACTAGAAGAGCGATCCGAAGACGAAGAGGCCATGCTATCCGAGGCTCTTAATGTTCAGGATAACAGCCGATTGGGATGTCAGATTCCAATCACAGATGATTTGGAAGGTCTAGTTATTCGTCTTGCTCCAGAAGAATTTTAGTACAGTACAAATCCCTGAATTGCCGAAGCAGTGGAATTTCCAAGGGGATCTAAACTCACCACTTGCCAATAGTAAGTTCCCGTACTGAATCCATTATGGGTATAGTTGGTTGCAGTTAAATTTTCAGCCTCCAGATTTAAGGTTTGCGAGCTGGTTCCGAGATAGAATTGATATCGAAGGCTATCGTTGTCGAGGTCCGAACCATTCCAACGGAATGTGATATTTGGATATTCGCTTAACGCTAGCGATTGCCCTGAACTTGGAAAACTCAATTCTGCTGGGAAAGGGGCATAGTTAGGACTTGGAGCCCCTTCTAAATAAAATACCCAGTTACTACTTTCTGCTGTATTATTGGAGTTGTTCTGACGCGATATGACTTTCCATTGATAGGCTTTCCCTACAGCCAAGGTCAGCTGTCCTTGGGTTTCTGTAAGTTGGGATTGCTGTTGTTGTTGACTTTCTATATCCCTTACTACTAGGGTATAGGATTGCGAATTTTCAGCAGCTTGCCATTGGAAGTTGACCCGACTCAAAACAGGAGTTACTTCTTCTCCGTCTAAACACAAACTTTGGTTTTCTGGACTTATGAGTTGAGCTGCTTGAGGAGGATTGGTTGGGGTTCCTCCACCAGGACTTTCACCGCCGCCGCCTTCAGAGGAACACTGAATTCCAAGACCCAAACAGAGGAAGATGAACCCTATACAGAATAATCGAAATCTATTGAATGGAGTTGTTATTGTTTTCATGTGTGTAGACTTTAAGATTTAGGGGTTTACATATTTTACTGAAGTTACCCCCTGCGCATCTTCAAGCTGAACAATATACAGGCCAGAGGGCCATTGTTTGTCAGGTAAATCGACATGGAGGGTGTTGGGGGTATTTAGGGTTTTTTCAAATACCAGCCGTCCTTCAAAGTTATAGACTCTTATTTGAGCATCCTTTTTCGGACGCTCAAAATATACCCGACTTTGCTGGCTAGCTTCAAGGCTTACAACTTGGAGCTCTGACCCGATCAGAAAGTGTTTTTCAATCCTTTCCTGACAATTTAAATCTCCATCTACTTGCAGTATGTTTAAGCCTTTTTTTAAGGGGAAATCTAATTGTTGCTGAGTGGTTTCCATAGCCTGTCCATTCCACCGAATGGTGTATTGTTGTGCTCCGGAAAGTTGAATATGGATAAAGGTATTCCAAGGTCCCATTTGTGTTTGTACCTCCAATGCCTGCGGTTGTGCAATAGACAGACTGCTGCACCGTTCAAAATTTGGCTGTCCGGGAATTCGAAAGCAAATACGGTAAGTGCCTGCAGACAGATTACTAAATCGGTGATTGGTTTCGAAGCTTTGACTTTCTGAAGTCCCATCCGTTTCTAAAACGACCTCATAACTACCCGGTTCCAATGCTCGAACAAGAATTTCTCCATTGGTATTTCCTCGACAACTTACATCCGTTTTTTGGACCATAAAAAAGTTTTCAGCAATACTAAACTCTTCACATCCGTTTACATTTACTCGAGTCCCAAAGGGAGTCGCAGGGCAAAGGTCTAAGGTGTCTATTACCCCGTCATTATCGTCATCAGCATCACAAGCATCTCCAACACCATCGTTATCAGCATCTGCCTGATCAGGATTATTAATTCCTGGGCAGTTGTCTTGTTGATTTCCATCGGCTAGGAGGGTGGGTCTGCTGCCCAAAAAGAGAAATTGTCCTGCAGCGAGGGATAAGGTGGGATTGGAACTGCCTAAAGAAACTACTTGGTTGTTTTTAACCCAATTGTACCAGTTTCCATCTCTAAAAAAGCTATGATTGAACTGTTGTGTACGGGTAGAAAAATTACCTAGGATATGAACCTCCAATGGGCTTCCATTTTCCTGTATGCTAAAGCTTATTTTTTTCAGATCAGCATTGGCCAATTCCAAAGTTTGAGGAGCAGTTTGAAAAATAGGCTCGGCAGATTTGAGTTTCATCAATCGGGCCCAAATCTGATAGACGTTATCCCGGGCCGGATCTTGGTCATAGTTCAGGGGAGCTGTCCAAGGCGCGGGTTTATTCCCGAGTTTACACTGGTCTGATCCATAGGGTTGTGGAACACTTCCATCGGAACAACTAAATATACTGATGTCGTATCCCAATTCCCCAAATTGCCAAATCATTTTAGGTCCAGGGATAGGAAAAAAGAAAGCGGCTGCTAATTTTAAACGGTCATAGGCGGTTTGGGGTGTTTGGATATTATAACTCCCCGATCGATTCCCGAATTGGAGATTCTTATACTGAATCCGGTCTTTGTCATGACTTTCCATAAAACCGACTAGAGTGGGTTCGTTATAGCCTCGATTGCTGTGATAGACACCTCCGAAATTCGAGTTGTTCTGTCCCATAGCTGCATTGGAATAGCGCTCAAACTCTTCCCCCCAGCTCAGGATTCCATAGTCCGAAAAATCTTGCTCTTCAGCATTTTGAAAATGTTCAAAGATCACATAAGCATTAGGATTGACCTCCCAAATACTATCGGCTAAAGATTTGAGATAGGATACTCGAGAACTGATGTAGCGTTCGGCATCACTCTCGTTGGTCATTCCTTTAGTTAAATCGAACCGAAAACCATCAATTTTAAACTCTTCTATCCAATATTTATTGATTCGATTGACATATGCTGCAGTTTCGGGACGATCGTGGTTTAAGTCATTAAAAAAGTTGAGATATCCTTGAGAAATAGGAGAGGTCTGAAAGAAAGGGTTGTCCTCGGTTGGCGTCCCACTGTAGCCGTCTGTATCGGTATTCCACAAGCGGAAATAAGGATTTTGCCCGGTGGCATGATTGTAAACCACATCCAGTATAACAGCGATCCCTCTCTGATGTGCCGCATCAACAAGGGTTTTAAACGCTTGTTTAGAACCGTAATATTTATCCAAAGCCATATGGAAACTAGGGTTGTATCCCCAACTTTCATTTCCGTCAAATTCCTGAACCGGCATGAGCTCTATGGCATTGACCCCCAAATCGGTTAAATAGTCTAATTTTTCTCGTAGGGCATCAAAGCTGTGTCTAGAGTCAAAATCTCGAATTAATATTTCATAAATCAGCAATTCTTCGGAGTCGACTCCTTGAAAATTTGGGACCTGCCAATTGTAGACGCTTTCATTTAAATCGATATAACTCACCGCGTGTTGCGTGGCAGAAGGGTAGGAGGGGAGATTGGGATAGGTACTCGCATCGATATACTGATCGTTATAAGGACTTAAAACCGTTTCGGAATAGGGATCAGCAATTGTGATGGCACCGTCCACCATATACTGATAGAGCAGTGGTTCTTGGGGATTTAAGTTTTCTAAAGTGATCCAAAAACGATTGTTCTGTGGATCTTTTTGCATCAGATATGATGGGTTTCGACTCCAATTGTTGGGGGAGCCGATCCAGTGGACAAAAGATTTACCTGGAGCGTAGAGAACAAAGGTAGCCCGTGTAGGGTCCGACAGATCTCTGTTAAAGCCATCTTTCATCCCAGTTGGGACAGCTGCTTGAGTAACTTGAGGAGCAATGACCACCTCGAAACTGCTTTGCTGAAAGCTATCCGCATCGGACACGTCAGTAGCTTTAAGCGTATAAGTTCCGTCTGTTTGTACATTAGTGATGGTGTACTGATAGGAGCTGCTATTGGTCTGTTGATCGATGACAGTTGTGCCCCTTCGCAATTCGAAATTGACTTGTGTACTAGCTGTATTGGCACTTACGTTTACCGATGCTCCGGCAGATATAACGATGCGATTCGATGCTGGAGCGGTTCGATTCAATTCAAATTTTCCAACATCAAAAAAGTGATCATTGGTTTTGCGTTCTCCATTCCCTTGGTCGCTTCCATTTTGGGCTTTAGCTAAAACTCCAATCCGTCCGATACCCGTATCTTGAAACAACTCGGTAGGGGTAAAGGTATAGCTAAACGTTCCATCTCCGTTTGGAGTCATTCGCATATCCGAATCGGAATTGGTCCACTCCCCATTCCAATTGATGGCACTGGAAACTTCATTCCCATTCAAATCGAAATACCATGCCCATAGATATACATCTGACACCCCCCAACTATCAATATTCAGTTGAGAAACGGTAATAGTGATTTCCTCATTTTCATTAAAACTTTGTGGACTTACAGTAAAGTTTCCTTCTTGTACTTGGGCCTGAACAAGGCTACAAAATAAAAAGATAAAGAAGCTCCAGATAGATTTAGACATGGGTGATTTAAGTACGTTTAATTAATCCACTAATGTGGGATTTTTTTTCCAGTTTTCAATAGTCTCGATGTATTCCTCAACTCGTTCAGGATATTTTTGGACCAGATCATAATCGTTGTTCGGATCGTTTTTCATATCGAATAGTGCCTTTTCATCCAGCGTTAAATTCCAACGAAAAAACCAATCTTGATCTCGAACCCAATAGGCTTCAATTTTTTTGCCCATCATGTCTGCTTCATCCCGCATCTGGGTGGCCTTACCGATGATTTTAGAACGTCCGATAGTAACGGAAGGATTTTCCCAAATGGGGCGTAAAGTTTGACCTTCGAAACTTTGGGGTTGTTCCAATCCTACAAGATCCAATATCGTAGAGGGTATGTCTGCAGAATGCACTAAAGCCTCGCTACTTCCGGGTTTGATATGTTTTGGCCATGAGAATAAGATCGGTGTCCGAAAGGACTGATCGTATACAGAAAGTTTACCCTTATCTCCGCCATTGTGCCAGCGTAAACTATCATTCCTAAATTCTTGATAGGGACCTTGTTCCCAGCCGTTATCATTGACATAAATGAATATAGTGTTGTCTAAAAGTTGCTTTTCTCCAAGGTATGCCTTTAGTTCTCCAACACCTTCATCAAACCAAGTACAGTTGGCGTAATAGCGTTTGGCAGATTCCGAAAAATCGGTGTTTTTATACATATTATAATAGCGGTCTGGAGCATCAAAAGGATAATGTGGAAGTTCTGGGGCATACCAGATAAAAAAGGGTTCTTTTTCGTGTTCGTCAATGAAGTCATAGACGGGTTCCATCGTAGCTCGAGCCAATTCCAGTCCTTGTCCTCCCATGAATTGTTTAAACCATTTGGAGCCATTTTTACGATCTTCTGGAGTCCAACCTTCTGTCATTCCATGTGTAAATCCTCCATTTTTGTAATGGAATTCCCACCATTTACCTCCCTGAAAACTGACATATCCAGCATCAGCCAATACCTTGGGTAGGGAGTTGAAGTATTGCATCGCCTGAAAACGAAATTCTTGTTTGTCTTTTGGAGTATCTATCCCTCGGTCTTGAATCAGTTGTTCAACGGCCGGTTCATAAACGGTAGGGGTCTGCCCAGTAATCAGAGTAGCCAGAGAAGGGCGGCAATGATTCTGCGGAACATAGCCTTGCGTAAATACAAAACTCTGATCAGCCAACCGATCCATATGAGGGGTTTGTACAAAGTCCGCTCCCATAAATCCAAAGTAGGGGTACCCTTGATCGTCTCCTACCAACAGGACCACATTAGGTTTTGTAGCGGTCTTTTGAACTTCCGATTTACATTGACTGAAGAGGCCTAGAGCCATACAACAAATAAGAATTTTTTTCATCGCTAAAAACAGCAAAAGACTACATAGAGTAGCCTTTTGCATAGAAATCAAATTAAAAATTAACGTGCTGTAATGGTATAGGTTGGATTTTCAGAATCACTTAAATCCAAGACGATATCATAGGTTCCAGCATTGACAGGGATGTTTGCACCTCCGGCTTCTAGGGAACCGTCGTTTCCGTCGTCTCCATAGTTCACTGCCCAGTCATTGTCGGCTCGGAATTTGAATTCACCACCAGCAAGAGTATAGTTGCTCAAGTACCAAACATTTTCATTGATGTTGTCGAAATCATAGCGCATATCCTGATCAGAGTTCCACCCGTCTGCAGTGGCGGTTCCAATGATACCCCAAACAACAACTTGCTCTAGACTGTAGGTATTTTCTCTTAAGTCTAGGGTGATGATATAGTTCCCTGCTGTGACAGGAATATTATCCCCTCCGGGATCCAAAACTCCATCGGCTCCCGTATCTCCTAGGTTTTCTGCCCAGTCGTCATTTTTACGGAATTTGATAAATCCGTCGCCTAAGATTCCAATCGCTTTAAAGGTATCTGTAGAAGGGTCGTATTCCATGTCAAAATCTGATCCCCAACCTCCTGGGGTAGCATCTCCAATAACTCCCCACGAGAACGGCTCAATACTGAAGCTGACTGGATTTCCTCCATTCAAGGTTAGCGTGATACGATAGTTTCCAGCAGTCACAGGGATGTTTGCACCGTCCTGCTCAAGGGTACCATCAGCACCATTGTCACCTAAGTTCACATCCCAAGCATTGTTGGTTCTGAATTTCATTTCTCCATCCACCAAGGTTGCATAGGCTACCAAAGCATTCGGATTTCCTTGGACACTATAAAAAGGAATATCAGGACCGTTCCATCCGCCGGGAGTAGCATTTCCGACAACACCCCAGTCTGTGGTAAGATTCAATACCGTAGCATAGGGAGTTACGTTAATGGTAGTTGCAGCAATTTGAGATTCTGGCTGATCTCCCAATGCAGCCGTTAGGGTAACATTCACCGCAGCCTGAACTCCAGGTTCAAATCCCAATCCCAACAATAGTGTATTGAGCGCTTTCATGGAATATGATTTTTCTGTCGCTCGAGTGGTGGCTACTGTTTCTGTACCACCATCAGGAGTACTAAACTTGATGCCGTAATTTGGTGCTGCATTGAACCCAAAGTCTGGAGCTGTCCAGCTCAGGGTTAAGGCAGGATCATCGGGTGTTTCTTTAACCAGAGTAATACTACTGGCCGAGGCAGAAATCGATGTGCTAATATCTGTATTTAAGACCGCAACCGGATCTTCAATGTCACATGCTGCGAGCATCAGAGCTCCGGCAGCAAAAAGACTTTTCAATATATTTTTCATCTGTTTTGTTTTAAGATTGACTAGTATCCTGTGTTTTGTTCCAGATTCGGATTGGCTGTGATATCCGTTTGTGGGATCGGGTAAAGATCTCTAAAGGCTTCAGTTGTTGCCCCTTCTTGGACCCCACCTTTCCATGCCCATACGCCGGAAGTAGAAAATTGACCAAAACGAATCAAATCGGTTCGGCGATGTCCTTCCCAGTGCAATTCACGTGCCCGCTCATCTAAAAGAAAATCGAGCGTTAAATCACTAAGTGCAAGCTGTCCGTGGTTTCCTTGATAGGCTCTCTGACGGATGGCATTTACATATCCTAGGGCTGTGTTTCCATCTGCATTTGAAGCACCTCTAAGGAAGGCCTCGGCATACATCAAATAAGCATCAGCTAAACGGAACATAGGGTAGTCTGTATCTGGGAACATATCCGGATCGGAACCTGGATTTCCATCTACATCTACATTTTTATACTTGACCACTGCATAGCCATCTGTAAAAGTAGACTGGTCTTCAATTTCCTTGTTTTGTCCGTCCGTGTAGAAGTTTCCTCTGTGGTCTTTAATAGGACTTACCCGATAGGTTCCAGCGGTCGGATTGAGGGTGATATAGTAAACCCCTGCACCAGCAGCTATATTGGCACCGTTCGCTTCCAGGCTACCATCTGCATCATTGTCTCCTAGGTTATCTCCCCAGTCGTCGTTGTTTCGGAATTTAAGTTCCCCGTCCGATAAGGCCATATATAACCCAAACTCTCCTGCATTTCCTGTAGCACGCATATCGATATCTGATCCCCATCCGTTGGGAGTTGCAGATCCGATGACTCCCCAAGTGGAGGCAGCTCCTAAAGAGTTGTTTAGGCTGGATACATCTACATTAACATCGAATTTATCAACAAACTGAGGCGTAGTTCGAAGTCCTCCCCAACCTCCTCCGATTCCAAACTCGGAGGCATTCATACTTCCTCCTACGGCTGCATGAACTAAGAAGGTCATCCCTCCATAGGTTTGTGTTCGCAAGCCATCGAAGTTTACGCTAAAGATGATTTCGTCAGACGCATCATTGGAATCGTTGTCTGCTAAAAACAAATGCTGGTAAGGTACCGCAGGATCCATGGAATAAGGTCCGTTGATCACCGGATCTAGAGCAGTTACCACATCGCTATAACGCTGTGTACCAACATAGGTTTCTGCATTGAGGTAAACCTTTGCCAACAACATCGCTGCAGCTCCTCGAGTAGCTCTTCCGTACTCATTTGTCGTAGGGAGCAACGGAACAATTTCTGTAAGCTCACTTACGAGATAATCAAATAATTCTTGTTTGGATGCTTGTTCAGGTAAGAAAGCTCCGATGGGATCTTCTTCCGTTACAAAAGGCACAGCACCAAACAAGTCTAAAGCGTGCCAGTAGCTTAGAGCTCTTAAAAAACGAGCTTCTAAACGATAGCCCTGAACGTTGGTTTGCAAGGTGGCATCTGCTCCACGTTCACTGACTTTAGCATCTGTTGTTTGTCTTAAAAATTCGTTGCAAATACTGATTTGGTAATATACCCGATCATAAGTCGCACGTATAAACTCGTTGGAAGAATTCCAATTGTGGCTGTGATAGTCTTTGATGTTTCCATCGTTCCAAGCAATTTTTGCTTCTTCAGTAGATAATTCCTGAGCTTTCCAGTACTGACGTACATATTGAGAGAACCCTTCGTCTATCCCAGAGATATCTGGATCTCCGGCAGGACCTTGCTGTCCAGACATGGCTAATCCAGCATAAAGACGCGCCAAAAATTGCTTGTAGCTCTCCGGCGTATCAAATAATGTTTCTGCCGTTTCTTGATTTCGCGGCAATAAATCGGTTGAACAAGACCCCATTAGGCCAAGAACAACAAAAAGGATGAATATTTTTTTCATTTTCTAATCGTCTTTCAGATTTAAAATTTAAAGTCAAGTCCGACCAAATAGTTGGTGGGCCGTGGATAAACATTGTTGTCAATCCCGCCAGGTATCTCAGGATCTATACCATCGTAGTTGGTAACTACCAAAAGGTTTTGTCCTGTCAGATAGAAACGAAGTTTTTCGTTTACGTTATAGCCTAAAGTAAGGTTATCTAGCTTTAGGTAAGACGCGTCTTGTAGATAGTAATCGCTCCAATACTGAGCTCTTTCAAATCCAGTGTTTAAGAAATCTGTAGTGACGTTGCGAACAATATCATTTCCAAAGAGGCTTTGGGCAAAACCATTACTAGAATTAACGTTGTTATACATATAATTTCCAACACTTCCACGGACCGTAAATCCAAGATCAAATGCGCCATAAGTTAGGTTGGAACTGAATCCAAAATAAAAATCTGGATCTGTATCTCCACGAATCACTTTATCGTCATCATTGATTACTCCGTCGGAATTCTGGTCGACGTAAACTCCTTCTAGGGGGCGACCTGTTGTATCGTATACTTGCTCATAGAGGAAGAACGAATTCGGGGTATTTCCTTGGGCGTGAATCTGAACGCTGTTTCCAACACCTCCAGAGATACCACCGGTCAAGACACCTTTAAAGGAAGGGTCGTCGTTAAGGGTTAACTTGGTGATCTCACGCTCTTGGAATGAAATATTCATATCTACGTTCCAAGTCACTTTGTCGGTTTGAATAGGAATAATGCTTAAAGAAGCTTCCAGACCTTTACTGTCCATTTCTCCAATATTGGTAATGATCCCATTTTCAAGGTTAGACCCTGCTGGAGGTGTAATAAAGTTTAGGAGGTCTGTAGTTGTCTTCTGATAAGCGTCTACAGAACCGCTGATGCGATTGTTTAGGAATCCAAAATCAAGTCCAACATTAAACGTAGTTGTTTCCTCCCATTTGATATTTAAGTCATATCCTTCGGGACGGAGCGTAGTGTAGAAGGTGTCTCCTAGCTGGTATTGAGCTCTGGGTCCTCCTGTAGTATACAATCCTAAGTATCCGAAATCATTATTCAGCTCTTGCTGTCCTGTGATTCCCCATCCCAGACGTAACTTCAAATTAGAAACTACATTACTGTTTTGTAAAAAGCTTTCTTCGCTGATGGTCCAAGCTGCAGCAGCCGATGGGAAGAAACCGGTTTGATTTTCGGGACTGAATCGGGAAGACTTATCTAAACGGGCCGTAGCCGTAATCGAATACTTGTCTGCATAGCTGAAGAATATCCGTGTAAAATAAGATTCTAGCCAGTTTTCAGAGGATAAGCCTAAGTCTTCTCGGTTTTGACTTTCGTTGGCTTGAAGATCTGTATTGTTGAATCGGTTGTGACGATAGAACTGCTGGAAGGTATATCCTGCCGTAGCATCAATTCGTCCATTGACCGATGCAATGTCTTTAGCATAATTAACATAACTATCCATAAAACGGGATTTGGTCACATTTTGGAAATTTCCGACAAATCCGTTGCTGGTTTCGCTTCGATAGTTCGATGCGGCATTTCCTTCAATACGTTGATTTCCGTTTTGTTCTGAATAATCGTATCCAGAAATAAAGGTGGCTTTAAATCCATCGAGGAAATAATAGTTTAGGTTGAAGTTCCCGATGTAGCGCCCAGTTAAAGCTGTATTGCTACGGTTACTCAAAAGCCCAACAGGGTTTCGAGGAGCAAGGTTGTTAGGTACTCCATTCTGATCCAACCATTCATAGAACCCACCAAAGGCACTACCGTTGGTTACAGGCCGTGAAGGGTCGAAGCTTATAGCACTTCCAATAGCACCTTCATTGGAGTAGTCGTTTCGGATCGATGTGTTGATACTGTTGATTCGTACTCGAAGTTTATCGTCCAATAAACGGAAACCTACCGAAAGGTTTACATTGGATTTATCGAAACTATCCTCTTTTAGAATACCGTCTTGAATCACTTTGTTAAGGGAAAGTCGGTAGTCGATATTTTCCCCTCCACCTTGGATAGACAGGTCGTTTAAGAAAGCATAGGCCTGACGATAAATCTGATCTTGCCAGTCTGTGTTTTCATTGCCGAGGGTTACTCCGTCGGGTTTAATGCTGTTGATTTGGCTTGTAGTTAATAAATCCAAACGTTGAACGGGGTCCGAATAAGAAACACGAGAAGAGAATTGTGCTTTAAGCTCTTGGTTCTTACGTCCTTTTTTGGTGGTGATGATGATTACCCCGTTGGATCCTCTCGATCCGTAAATGGCCGTTGCGGAGGCATCTTTTAGAACAGTGAAATCTTCAATGTCGCTTGGATTGATAGCGTTTAATCCAGCTCCGTTTACGTCTAAGGGAACGCCATCTACAACAATCAATGGATTGTTAGATGCATTCAGAGACGAACCTCCACGGATTCGAATTTGAGACCCACTACCAGCAGCTCCTGTACCGCTGCTGATCTGAACCCCAGGGGTTTTTGCAGCGATTAATTGCTCGGGAGTTACGATGGCCCCTTGGTTAAATTCCTCAGTAGAAATTTTATCAACGGCTCCGGTAACGTCCTTTTTCCGTGAAACCCCATAACCAGTCAATACAACTTCTTCTAGCTGTTGGTTATCTAATTGTAGGGCAACATCTACCTGATCCGCTGCAGCAACTTCTGCTGTAAGGAATCCGATGAATGAAAATTCCAAAATAGATCCTTCGGCGGCTTGGATAGTATAATTTCCATCAAAATCTGTGGTTGTCCCATCAGTTGTTCCCTGAATAACCACATTTACGCCAGGGAGCGGTGTCCCATCCGTCGCGTCAGTAACTGTTCCGCGAACGGTTATTTGTCCTTGAACCAAGTGTAAGCTAAAGAGGCTCATCAGACAAATAATAAAAGCTTTGTTCATAATGATTTGTTTAGTTGTTTAGTTAGTTTTGCAACATCTTCTTCAATGTCTAAATTAGGGATCTCAAGCATAATTTTATAACGAAAAGTTGTGGGAAGCCCTTTGTGGAACGGATTTCAAACGTTTTCGTAAAATTTCAAACGTTTTCGTGTGAATAATTTTTTAAATATTTTTGAGTCTAAAGTGCAACTATGAGAATGACCTTGAAAAATATGGCGCAAGAGTTGGGGATATCTATATCCACCGTATCTAAAGCACTTAACGGAAATCCAGAAATCAGCCAAAATACTCGGGAATTGGTTCAGGCCTTTGCCAAACAACACAACTACAGGCCCAATCATATGGCGCTTCGCCTCAAGAGTAAAAAAACCAAAACGATAGGAGTCATAGTTCCAGAGATTGTGCACGAATTTTTTTCGAAAGTTATCCGAGGAATAGAGGCTGTAGCCGATGCGGAGGGTTATAATGTATTGATTTCTGTTTCCAACGAATCTTATGAAAAAGAGGTATTGGTCCTAGAATTATATGCCGAGGGAATTATTGATGGAATCATCTTAGGACTTTCGGGGGAAACCCTTCAAAAAGCCGATTTTGAACATCTTACAGAGGTACAAGCACGCGATATTCCATTGGTTTTATTTGATCGATATACCGAAAATTTAGGGGTGGATCGTGTCCGAATTGACGATTTTCAAAGTTCCATTCAAGCAACCGAACACCTCATAGAAGCAGGGGCGAGAAAGCTCGCTGTGATTACGACGCCTGCATTTATGACTGTTGGAGAGCAACGATTGAACGGGTTTTGCACGGCCCTAAATCAACACAACATTCCATTAGATGACCGTTGTATTTTGAGAACTGAGGCTACTCGAAAACCAGAAGATATTCAGCAATTAGAAGTTCAATTGAGGGAGCTTTTAAAAGAAGTTCCTGATGTAGACGGAATCTTAGCTGTAAACGAATACTTTGGAGCGGCTGCAATAAATGTATTGCGAAGCATGGGACGAAAAGTACCTCAGCAGGTCAAAGTAATTACCTTTTCTGATGGCATTCTGTCGAAAAATACATTTCCGTCCATGAGTACTGTGAGCCAACACGGAGAACTTATGGGTCGTACAACGGCCCGAATGCTGCTCGACCGAATGGATAAAGCAGAGGGTGTTCCCCCTCAAGAACAAATTATTCAGACCGAACTCATTCTTCGAGAATCAACAGAAACAGATGGGTAACTTGACAAAAGAAAAATAAATCTTACTTTTGTACATCTTCATCTTCTTCCCTTATTAATTTTTATTTACATGAAAACCGCCCAGGCATTCATATTCGACCTGGATGGAGTCATTGTTGATACGGCACATTATCACTTTCTATCGTGGAAGAAAACGGCCTCCAGCTTTGGCTATCATCTGACAGAAGCCGATAACGAACAATTAAAAGGGGTGAACAGAGTTGTATCCCTAGAACGAATTTTGGAATGGGCCAACCATAGGTTGGAACCCGCTGTTTTTGACCAAACACTGATTGATAAAAACGAAGACTATCTCAAGCGGATTCAAAGTATTACCACTGAAGATGCATTGGAGGGTGTCCCAGAACTACTGTCTTTTCTCCGCCAAGAAGAAATACCAGTTGCTTTAGGTTCGGCCAGTAAAAATGCTCCGTTGATTCTTAAGTATTTGGAGTTGTTGCCTTATTTCCAAGCTTTGATCGATGGGAATCAAGTCTCCAAAAGTAAACCGGATCCGGAAGTGTTTCTCAAAGGCGCCGAGGCCCTCGGGGTTGAGCCACAAGATTGTATTGTCTTTGAAGACGCTGCCGCAGGAGTTGCTGCCGCTAAAAATGCAGGAATGCAAGTCGTGGGACTTGGAGACGCAGAGGTCTTGGATGCGGCCGATTTTCACTTTAAAAGCATAGCAGAAATCCCTATGGATTTCTATAAACAACTGATTAACCGATCATGAGACAAGATTATATCCTAGCTGATCCTTGGAAAATTATTGAAGAAGGGTTTGATGCAGAACGCGTGGAGTCTTCCGAAAGTATTTTTAGTCTGGGCAACGGAGCTATGGGGCAACGAGCCAATTTCGAAGAAGATTACAGTGGTAAAACTTTTCAGGGAAGCTATTTGGGAGGGGTGTATTATCCCGATAAAACACGTGTAGGATGGTGGAAAAATGGCTATCCAGAATATTTTGCCAAGGTGCTTAATGCACCCAACTGGCTGGGGATTCGTTTGTGGGTAAACGGTCAAGAATTGGATTTGGCTCAACAGCAAATCCAAAATTTTCGACGGGATTTAGATATGCAAACAGGGATCTATAAACGTTCTTTTTCTGCTACTTTCTCATCCGGAGAGCAAATAGAAGTAGAGATCACTCGCTTTCTATCTATGGCTCGAACCGAACTTGGGGCGATCAAATTCCAAGTAAAAGCCTTGAGTGCATGTTCACTTCAATGGGAACCTTATGTCGATGGGGGTATTGTGAATCAAGATTCGAATTGGGATGATCCCTTTTGGGAGCATACAGATAACCACATCGATGGGACTTTCGGATGTTTGCGCTCCCATACGTTAAAGACAAAATTCGAAGTGGCTACATATATGCAGAGTCAACTTTATATTAAGGATCAAGCTGTTGCTCCGAGCCAAAATTGTCAGGTAGATAATGCTCGGATCAGCTGCAAATATGCCCATGACCTTGATGCTGGTATGGAGGCTACTCTCTTCAAGTATGGAGGGTATATTTCTGGTACCAATCATCCAGAAGATCAGTTGGTTCTTCAGGCGCAAAAGCAAACGCAAGCAGCTGTAGTAGCTGGGTTCGATACTTTGATGGATGAACAACGAAATGCTTGGGCCGAAATTTGGGAACGTGCCGATATTGTTATTGATGGGGATGTAAAAGCACAACAGGCCATTCGGTTCAATATTTTCCAGCTGAACCAAACCTATAACGGGCACGATGCTCGACTCAATATTGGTCCCAAAGGTTTTACAGGGGAAAAGTACGGTGGTAGTACCTATTGGGATACGGAAGCCTATTGTTTGCCTTTTTACATGGCTACTAAGGAACAAGAAGTAGCTCGAAACTTATTGAAATACAGACATAATCAGTTGCCGCAAGCCATTGAAAATGCTCAAAAACTTGGCTTTACTCAGGGGGCTGCTCTCTATCCAATGGTTACCATGAATGGCGAAGAATGCCATAACGAATGGGAAATTACTTTTGAAGAAATTCATCGAAATGGTGCCATCGCATTTGCGATTTACAACTATATCCGATATACCGGAGACCAGAAATACATGGCCGAAATGGGAATGGAAGTCTTGATTGGGATTAGTCGTTTTTGGGCCCAACGCTTTCACCTATCACCAGCCAAAAATGCTTATGTGATGTTGGGAGTCACAGGACCTAATGAGTACGAAAACAACATCAATAATAACTGGTATACAAATTATATTGCCCAGTGGTGTTTGCAGTACACCGCAGCCCAATGGAGTCTTTTAGAGCAAGAGGCACCGGATGATTTCAAACGCATTTCAAAACATACCGGAATGCAAACTTCTGAGGCGGAAGCTTGGTCCAAAATGGCTGCTAAGATTTATTTCCCATGGGACGAGGAAAGACAGATCTTCCTCCAACAAGATGGATTTTTAGATAAAGATTTAAAAACTGTAGAGACTTTAGACCCTTCCGAAAGACCCATCAATCAATATTGGTCCTGGGATCGAATCTTAAGAAGTCCTTACATCAAACAAGCCGATACCTTGCAGGGCTTTTATTTGTTTGAGGATCATTTTTCTGAAGAAGAAATGGAGCGTCACTATAATTTCTATGAACCCTTTACCGTGCACGAATCTTCGCTCTCTCCTTGCGTTCACAGTATTTTAGCGGCCAAACTCAATAAAATGGAAGACGCTTATGCCTTCTATTTGCGTACGGCTCGTTTGGATCTAGACGACTATAATAAGGAGGTGGAAGAAGGACTGCATATTACAAGTATGGCCGGTACTTGGATGAGTGTGGTAGAAGGTTTTGGAGGCCTGCGCGTTCGGGAAAATCAATTGCATTTTAATCCTAAACTCCCCAAACAATGGGACGGCTATGCCTTTAAGATTAATTTTAGAGGTGGAATTGTGCAGTTACAACAATCCTCTAGTGGAACCACTTTGCACTGGACGGGGAACGCCCCTCTTCCGGTCCAACTACACGGCAAACCACTCCTACTGGAACCCAACAAAGATTCTTTTATTAAAAATATTGAATAGATGAAAAAATTGATCGTATTACTGTTTTGTATATGCTTTAGTATGCCTGTAATAGCTCAAAATACAGCACCTTTTGAGCGAATCGAACCTCCTTTTTGGTGGGCCGACATGCAGCGCGATTCCATTCAGTTATTGCTCTATGGAAAAGGGATTTCTAATTTAGAACCCGATACAAGCTCTGGAATTATACATGGAGTTAGCCGAACCGAAAACCCCAATTATCTTTTCCTCGATATCGATTTAAGTCAACAAAAGGCAGGAAGTATCACGCTTCAATTTCAAGATCCTCAAGATCAAAAAACAATTGAGTTGTCTTACGAACTTCTGGAACGCCGAAAGGGTTCTGCAGAACGGAAAGGCTTCGATGCCTCGGATGTGATTTATTTGATCATGCCGGATCGTTTCGCCAACGGAAACCCTGAAAACGATGCGCATCCCGAAACTATTGAAGGACCCAATCGGGCGGATAAGGATGGGCGTCACGGAGGAGATTTACAAGGGGTTATCGATCATTTGGACTATCTCGAAGACCTTGGAGTAACAGCCCTGTGGAGTACTCCTCTATGCGAGGACAATCTGCCTACGGTTTCCTACCATACCTATGCCCAAACGAATCTGTATAGAATTGATCCTCGATTTGGGACCAATGCAGACTATAAGCGTTTGGCAGCAGCTATGCATGAACGGGATATGAAATTAATCATGGATTATGTTACCAATCATTGGGGGACCAACCATTGGCTATTAAAGGATCCTCCAAATCAAACCTGGATCCATCAACACGGCAAGATGCTGTGGTCCAATCATAGAAAAGAAATTTTCTCCGATCCCTATGCATCCAAGTCGGACTATAAAGGCATGGTAGAAGGTTGGTTTGATGTTACTATGGCCGATGTAAACCAAGACGATCCTCTAGTGCTTACTTATCTAATTCAGAATGCTTTATGGTGGATCGAATATGCCGATTTAGACGGTTTCCGCGTAGACACTTATCCGTATAACGACCTGAAGCCAATGGCCCAATGGGTTCAGGCGATCATGGACGAATATCCGAATTTCAATGTCGTTGGAGAGGGATGGATGCACAATTCACTCCATCTTGCCTATTGGCAAAAAGATAGCGCATTGGGAGCACTCAACGGATTCAACTCCAATCTGCCAGCAGTAATGGATTTTACATTAACCGATGCTTTGATGGTGGCTTTTTCAGAAAACAACTCCTATTGGGAAAGTGGTCTTACACGGATCTATAAAAACCTTCAAAACGACTTTTTATATCCCGATCCGAATAACATCTTGATTTTTGCTGAAAACCATGATACCAATCGGATCAACGATACTTATCCAGACCTAAAAGACTACAAGCGACTTATGACTGTTTTGATGACCCATCGGGGGATCCCTCAGATTTATTACGGGTCCGAAATTGGGATGGCAGGAAAGAAACAAGTGGGCGATGGAGATATCCGCCGAGACTTCCCCGGTGGCTGGCCTGGAGACCCCAAAAATGCTTTCACTCAAAAAGGTAGAAATGCAACACAAGAAGCCTACCACAGTTTTACTAAAAAGTTGTTGAACTGGCGGAAGTCGGCCCCGGCCATCCATTCTGGAAAGACCCTCCACTTTGTTCCAGAAAACGATGTTTATGTATATTTTAGAACAACAGAAAGCCAGCGGGTAATGGTGGTCATCAATAATGACCTTAAGGATCATCGCTTGGACTTAAATCGTTTCCAAGAAGGGCTCAACTCTATAACTCAGGGAGTAGATGTGTTTACAGAAAAAACTTTTGATCTAACCCAAGCACTTGAAGTTCCTGCCGAATCGGCCTATATTTTAGAATTAGAATAATTAAGAATTAAAGAATCTAAATTGATGAAAAAAATACACCTCTTTACTGTAGCACTCTCCAGCTGTTTGCTGTTGCAAACGGCTTGTCAAAATGAAGTAAAGCCGGAAGCCCAAGCTCCGGTTCGCAAAATTCCTGTAGAGCTATCTCCAATCACTGAGGATGTGGTTAGTTCGGCATTATTATATCAAGCCAATATTCGGCAATATACCAACGAAGGTACTTTTAATGCATTCGCCAAATACCTACCTGAAATCAAAGCTTTGGGAGTTAATTTTTTGTGGTTGATGCCCGTTAACCCCATCTCGACTACCAAAAGCAAAGGACCTTTAGGGAGTTATTTTGCTATTTCGGACTACACTCAGGTGAACCCCGAATTTGGAAGTTTAGAAGATTTTAAAGCCCTGGTAGATCAGGCTCATGACCTAGGAATGTATGTTCTTTTGGGATGGGTTCCTGGACATACGGGTTGGGATCATGTTTGGATTAAAGATCATCCCGAATACTATTTAAAAAACAGACAAGGTGAAATTACCGATCCTCTGGATCCACGTACCGGTAAATCCTTTGGCTGGACAGACGTAGCAGATTTAGACTACGACAATACAGATATGCGCGAGGCTATGCGCCAAGCCATGCTTTATTGGGTGAAGGAGTGTAGAGTAGATGGTTTTCGTATAGACCAAGCCTACGCCGTTCCCCAGGAGTTTTATGAAAACACCTTTGCAGCTCTAAATGCTGTTAAACCTGTATTTCTTCTGGCCGAAACGGATATCAATCATCCGGGGGGAATCGATCTGATTTCGCAGTTTACTTCCACTTACGACTGGCCCGGACATCATTTGGCTAAAGACATTGCTCAAGGAAAAAAGAATGCTTCGGATTGGGATCGTCACTACAACTGGGTACAGCGTATGTATGGAGCTGATAATCCCGTGCTGCAGTTTACGTCCAACCACGACGAAAATTCATGGAATGGAACTGTTGCCGAAAGTTTTGGTCCAGCAGCCAATTTCTTTTCTGCCCTTCAGTATACAAGCCCCGGTATTCCGATGTTGTACACCGGACAAGAATACGACCTTAATAAGCGGTTGCTCTTTTTCGAAAAGGATAGCTTTCCCAAAGTAAAAGGAGAAACCTTCAGGTTTTTGAAGCAACTCGGGGCTCTTAAACGCAGCAATAAAGCCCTAAAGAGTGGGGTCAATGGAGCTAACTATTTACGGTTAAACACTTCAAGAGACGATCAGGTATTAGCCTTCGAAAGAGGACATCAGGGAGATACGCTCCTCTTTATCGGGAATATGAGTAGTAATTATGCTCAATTTACCTTACCTTATGAAGGACAGTTTAAACGTTTTCCCGACGGGAAAACCAAAAAACTATCTTCCAGCTACCAGTACGATATGAAGCCTTGGGAGTTTTGGATCTTAACGGATAAACAATGAAAAAAACAGCTTTTCTTTTGAGTTTGATTACTCTTTTTACAGCTTGTTCAAGTCTCCAGCAGCCTCTAGTTATTGGACATAGGGGGGCTCGGGGGCATATAGCCGAAAACACCCTTCCCTCGATTCAGAAGGCTTTGGATATGGGAGTGGATGGTATTGAAATTGATATTTTTCGCTGCGCTTCGGGAGAATTAGTCGTTTTTCACGATATGACTCTGGAAAAATTAACCAATGCAGAGGGCTATATCGAACAACTGTCCTTGGATTCGATCCGAAAAATTGCCGTATTGGAGGATTATGCTATCCCAACTTTAGCGGAAGCTCTAGACCTGATTGACGGGCAGGTATTGCTTAATATTGAGCTTAAAGGTCCTAATACAGCTGTGTTAACCAACGACCTGATCCAGTCCTATTTATCAATGGAGCAATGGAGTCCAGAACAATTGATTATCTCCAGCTTCAATTGGGAAGAACTCAAAGCTTTTTATGCCGTCAATACACAAATTCCAATTGCGATCCTTACGGAAGACGATCCCTTGGATGCCATTCCCATAGCTCAACAACTCAACGCAGTAGCGATCAATCCCAATCATCAGATGTTGAACGCTAACAACGTCCAAAAGATCAAGAAAAAAGGGCTTAAGATTTATCCTTGGACCATCAATGCGCCAGAAGATATTTCCAGTGCGATTGAATTGGGGGTCGATGGCATTATTACAGATTTTCCAGAACGGGTTCAAGCGGCACTTAAGTGATGCTTTTAGGACCTAGTTGTTTAAACGTCCATCCGATACATCCGCCCATAAGACCATAGAAGGGGAGTGTAATTATAGCATCGATCAGTACGCCTTCTTGGGTCATCAGGTGCATGGCGCCTAACTGGAAAAAGCCAAAGCCAAAACCGGCAAAGAAACCGACCCACAGCCCAAAATTAAATCCGTTGTTAAAACCGAACTGCCCCGAACTCCACTGGCGGTAGATATTTGCTAGGGCAAAACTCATCAATAGACTTCCTACGGACATCCATATGGGGTCCATTTCTTCAACCGTAGTAATCCGCATTTGAGATTCAAAATAATCGGCAGCGAAACCACCGTAGATGCCCCAACCCAGGACATTGAAAACGAGACAGCCAAAAAGCGTGGCTAAAAGGGTAGATTTGGTGAACATAAGGCAAAGATTTAAGTGAACTCTTAAGTTACAAAAAAATCACGAAACTGGATTCAACCACCAAATTCCCAAATTGAGATAGGCAGCAAAAGAAACCCAAATAAGATAGGGAACCATCATCCAACTGGCCCATCGGTCCACCGTTCGGAACCATTTGAGGGTTCGTTCAATGAAGATCCAAAGGGCTCCAATAACCAAAAGCCCCCAAAAGGGTTGCTGCAAATAGAAAAAAACCAAAGTCCAAAGAATGTTCAGTGTCAATTGCAGTCCATAATGAAACAAAGCTGTTTGACCCCAGCGGTGGTGCTTGCCATAGTTCCAGACCCGTGCTGCTGCGATACCCATCAGCAGGTAGAGCAGGGTCCAAACAGGGGCAAAAAGCCAATTGGGAGGAGTCAGGGGAGGTTTTTCCAATGCGGTATACCAAGGTTCTATCCCACCTCTGGTAATTTGCCCAGCCACAAAGCCTAAGCCTAGGCTTAAGCCAACAGAGATGAGTATAGGAGTTCCATGCCGAATGAGCTTCATTCCCTAAAATTACCAATTTCTGAATTGCTGTCTCGTTAGAAGTCAGAAAACCTATCTTTGTTCTATGGAGGTATATCAATTCAGCGGACCACAAGACAACGATCGTTCATTTCGGATTCAAACATCCGCTCCCAGTAATATTGCTTTGGTAAAGTATTGGGGAAAACACGGACAACAGCTCCCCAAAAATCCATCCATCAGCTTTACATTGGATAAATGTAAAACCCAAACGGAGGTCACTTTTACTCCGGCTGCGTCTGGCGGGAATTTTTCCTTCGCTTTTGAAGGGCAGCCAAAGCCCGATTTTCACCCCAAACTCCAAAGCTTCTTCGATAAAATTAAGCCCTACTGTCCTTATTTAGACACCCATGATTTGGCAATTCAGAGTGAGAATAGCTTTCCTCATAGCAGTGGAATTGCTTCTTCGGCTTCGGCTATGGCTGCCTTAGCCATGGCGCTTGTAGGCTTTGAAAAAGAGTTGAACCCTGAGCTTTCGGATCCTTACATTTGGGAAAAAGCTTCTTTTTTGGCTCGTTTAGGGTCTGGAAGTGCTGCACGGAGTTTAGAGGGACCCCTGATGTTGTGGGGAAACAGTACCCATCTTTCTCAGAGCAGCGATCGTATTGCGATTCCCCTCCGTACCGATATTCATCCGGTTTTTCAGGACTATCAAGACACCATTTTATTAATCGATCGAGGCCAAAAAAAGGTGAGTAGTACCCAGGGACATCAACTCATGCACGGCCATCCTTTTGCAGAAGCTCGTTTTGTTCAAGCCGACAAAAACATCGGTGATCTGTTAGCGATTTTAAAAGTTGGGGATTTGGACGCCTTTATTCTGCTTGTAGAATCGGAAGCACTTACTTTACATGCGTTGATGATGAGTTCACAACCCTATTTCATTCTGATGCATGCGAATACTCTACAGGTGTTGGAACGTATATGGGCATTTAGAAAACAAACCCAAATTCCGTTGTGTTTTACCTTGGATGCAGGAGCAAATGTACACTTGCTATACCCTAAAGACCAGTGCACGGCAGTGCAGGCATTTATCCAATCCGATTTGGCAGCCTTTTGTCAAGACGGGCAATATATTGACGATCAGGTTGGTAGTGGAGCAAAAATCCACTAATTTTGTGATGCTATGAAAGGTCCACTATTTTACGCTAAGATTCTTCTATTTGGTGAATATGGAATTATTAAAGACTCGAAAGGGCTTTCTATTCCGTACAATTTTTACCGTGGTGCTTTGCGTTTTCCTGAAGGAAAAGCTACATCGGAACAGCAACAATCCCACCAGCATTTAATCGACTTTTTTAATCATCTAAAAACTTTAGATGCTGCTTTAGTCTCTTTCGATTGGGAGCATATGCATACAGATATGCAAAACGGAATGTATTTCGACAGCAGTATCCCTCAAGGCTATGGCGTAGGGAGTAGTGGAGCATTGGTCGCTTCGGTCTATGACCGTTATGCCACCGAAAAGATCACAGTTTTGGAAAATCTGACCAAACCTAAGTTGCAACATCTGAAATCCATCTTTGCATCGATGGAGTCTTTTTTTCATGGCAAATCGTCCGGTTTGGATCCCCTCAATAGTTATTTGAGTTTACCCATTCTCATTCACTCCAAGGATCATATACAAACTACAGGTATCCCCTCTCAAAACACCTCTGGGAAAGGAGCTGTATTTTTATTGGATACACAACAAATCGGTGAAACTGCCCCCATGGTGGATATTTTCCTTAAAAATATGCGTCAGGAAGCTTTTCAGCACATGATCAAAAACGAGTTCATCCAATACAGCGATGCTTGTGTTGAAGATTTCCTTAGCGGTAATTTCAGCGATCTGTTTACCCATGTCCGCAAGTTGTCTAATCTAGTATTGCAAAACTTTAAACCCATGATTCCCAAAGAATTTCAGGGACTTTGGGCTAAAGGTTTAGAAACCGAAGACTACTATCTCAAACTCTGTGGTTCTGGAGGTGGAGGATTTATTCTTGGCTTTACCAAAGACTTCAAAAAGGCGCAGGCTGCTTTAGCTGATCATCGACTTGAAGTGGTCTATCATTTCTAAAAATCGTGTTTTTTTCTCGGGCCCATAAACGCTTTTTTTACCGCATGCTGAGTTGGTTCAGTTTGGTAAGAGGATTTAATATTTTGGTCCTTATCCTAGCTCAGTATTTTACGGCCCGATATATCATGGATTTTAACCGCGGGTGGCGGGCCATTCTTTTGGATCTAAATTTGTTCTGTCTGGTTTTTGCAACGGCCCTCACGGCTTCGGCAGGCTATATCATCAATAATTTTTACGATGCCGAAAAAGATCGGATCAATCATCCCAACAAGTACTTATTGGAGCATCTCAATTCCCAACACAGCCAATTGATCTTGTATTTGTTGCTCAATATGGCTGCCTTGATTGTGGCCAGTGCCATTTCTTTTCGGGCGGTATTGTTTTTTACGGTCTATATCTTTTGGATATGGCTCTATAGCAACACCATTAAACGCTTGTTTTGGCTGAGTAATTTGGTTTCTACAGCTCTGATGATTTATCCTTTTTTTGGCTTAACCCTCTTTTTTGAAAATTACACTCCGGTCGTATTTATTCATGCCAGTTTTTTGACTCTCTTGCTACTGATTCGGGACTTGATCAAAGACCTTAAAAATCTCAAAGGGGATTGGGTGCAGCGCTATCAAACCTTACCGGTTGTGTTTTCGGTACGAACTTCAAAAATCATCATTAGTTTATTGGTTTTCTTGACGGCCCTACCCATTTATTATCTAGTACAACATCCCCTGGGCCTGATGCGCTACTATTTTATCTTTTCGGTAGCCTACCTATTGGTATTTCTCAGCTACTTTTGGGTAGCAGCAGATCAGAAAGCGTATCTTCGTGCCCACAACGGAATTAGATTTCTGATTTTTTTAGGAGTATTAAGTATTTACCTTATTCATAAATAGTCGTGAACCGAAACAAACGATCCTTTCCCACCAACGACGAGGTGCGGCTCAATAAATTTTTATCCAATGCGGGCGTCTGTTCCCGTCGCGAAGCCGACGTACTTATTGAAATGGGTATGGTGCAAGTCAACGGAAAGGTGGTTACGGAAATGGGCTTTAAAGTAAGTGCCAAAGATGAAGTACGCTACGACGGTCAGCGGCTTAGCGGACAAGCCAAAGTCTATATACTTATCAATAAACCCAAAGGATTTATTGCTACCCGCCAAGGGGGCAACCATAAAAAGTCCATCCAGGAGTTGATCCGAAGTGCTGGGGTAGGAAAGCTTCCTCCGCTAACCGAATTGGGGCGCCCCATGACCGGTCTGGTTTTACTTACCAACGATCAAAACCTTCAGAAAAGACTTCAGAGCTCCGCAAAAAAGTCTATGATATACCGTTTGGTACTCGATAAAAACATTGCTCCCTTAGACCTAAAAGCTCTACTCGAACGACCACAACTCTATCAAAAAACCTTACAGATTAAGGCTCTATCTCATGTGCAAGGAGGTACAAGACGCGAAGTAGGGGTGGAAACCTTAAGCGTAGATCCTAGAGAAATTCAACAGTGGTTTAAATCAGAAGGATATACGGTAGAACAACTGGATTGTGTCTTATGGGGCGGCCTCACCAAAAAAGATTTGGCACGAGGGCAATGGCGTTATCTAACCACTAAAGAAGTGGAACGCCTCCACATGATTTGATCCCGAACCGGGCCCCTAAAAATTTCATAGACCAATAATCCGTAGACGGGTATATACTCCATTGCCAAGATCCATCCGGATTCTTGAAAACCATCTATTCCATAGGCCGTATAACTAAAAAAGACCGTTGCGCTCCAGAGCAATGGAAAAAGATAGCCTGTAAAAACACTCATCAGCACCAAACTACTCAGATACCACGGATGAATCGTAGTTGCTGTACATAAGTAGAAGGTCAACACCCATAGCATATGGTTCAACAAAGCCTTAGGAGATCTATTGTTTTTAAGAAAAGTGAATATCCCTATACAGCCCATTAGGATCCACGGGCTCACTTGTCCTAATTGGCGGATGATGTTATAGCCTTTTATCTGAAAACCTACCCATCGGACCAGACGGTAGATACTGCCGTTAAATTCAAAGCGGTTAAACCATAATTGTAAGGTCTCCCAATAATGGCTGCCCCCAGCTTCCACCCAAAAGGGCAAGCTCAACAGCAAACATAGCAGTCCTATAATCATTCCCATGCCCATGGATTTTTTCCAGCCCAAGCGCTGCCAATAGAGCGGTAAGACAAGCAAGGGGAGGAGTTTGGTGGCGATACTGGCTCCAAATGCCAGCCCACACCAAACGATGCCTCTGTATCGAATACTTGAGTAGAGTCCCCAAACAAAAAAGGCCCACATGACTCCTTCAAAGTGGAGGTTTCCGACTCCTTCAATGATTATTAAAGGGTTTAAAAAATACCACCCCATTGTTTCGGGAGATATTCGTAGCTTTCGTAAAACCTGTATTCCACCCCAAAAAATTGCAAGGTCTGCTCCCACTAAAAGCAGTCTAAAAAGGAGTATTTGACCCGCTAGGGAATGCTGAATGCTCACCGCTAGACGGAAGAGGTATTGACTCAAGGGGGGATAGTTCGAAAAGTGTTCGGCGCTCAAACTTCCCATGCCTTGATAAAGGACTTCTATTCCTGGAAACTTTAATCCTTCGCTGATCCATTGGTCGGGTGTCTTTGCATACGGACTAAATCCTAAAGACTGGAGATGTCCGTCCCAAAAAAAACGATAAAAATCTTGCGACAATTCTGGGGTATAGGAAACAAAGAGCCCTCTAAAAAAAAGTCCTATGATCCCTATTTGCCACAGCTTCAATTGTGGCCGAGTGGCATAAAGCCCCATCAATAGTAGGCTACAGCCGATGAGTGAAAGGTGTTCATGGCGCTGAATGTCTCCAACAAACCAAAGATAGCCCAGAGCAGAACCAACGATAAAAAGGATCAGCGCAAAACGCTCGCGAAAAAGTGACATTTTAATGGGTTCGGAACGACTGTAAAGTAACGAATCCGAAACCAATGAACAACATCAGATGAAAAGGGAAAAGTCCAAAATCGCCATTTTTCCCAACTACAAAAGCAGAATACATCCCGAAAAGGAAATACAGGGTCAGAAGGCCTTCGAAGATGGTATAACGCGAAATTTGGGAAGGGATATATTTATTGTTTTTCCAGCTGTCTTCTAAAGACTTGATGTTAAATTTTGGCGTACGTACAAACTCACTGCGCTTTCCGATATGCCCTTCCATTACGGCCAAAGAATTATGGACAGAAAAGCCCATGGCAATGGTGTAAAACGTAAAAAACTTTTTGATGTATTCGGTAAAGTTAGAAATCCCTCCACCGTGGACCCGCTTAAACATATGCCAGTAACAAATAAAGAAAATAAAAGTACTGATGATAAACAGGGTAGTTATATTAAAATACCAGCTTAAGTGTCCCCAAGTGGCTTTGATATAAAGCATGGGGATACTCAGAAATCCTACGATAAAAACGTTGAGGAACATGGAGCTGTTCAGTAGGTGTAGGGCCGCCTGAATTTTGGTTCCCCAGTCGATATTTTTAGACGTAAATACACGTCCAATCATTTTTTGGAAATTTTCGGCTCCTCCTTTGTTCCAGCGGAATTGCTGAGATCGGATGGCAGACATCACCACCGGAAGCTCTGCAGGGGTTTCGACATCCTCTAAAAACTTAAACTTCCAGTTTTTGAGCTGCGCTCGGTAGCTTAGGTCGAGGTCTTCCGTCAAGGTATCGCCTTCCCAGTTACCTGCGTCGTAAATGGTCTCTTTTCTCCAGATTCCTGCCGTACCGTTAAAGTTGATGAAATGCCCCTGACTGTTACGCCCTACTTGTTCTAGGGTAAAATGAGCATCTAGGGCAAATGCCTGTACTTGTGTTAGTACAGAATAATTTCGGTTGATATGCGACCAGCGGGTCTGGACCACCCCGATCTTTTCGTCCTTAAAGTAGGGGACCGTTCGCAACAACCAGTCAGACTCTGGTAAAAAATCGGCATCAAAAATGGCGATAAAATCTCCCGTGGCACTTTCTAGCCCCTCTTTTAGAGCACCCGCCTTAAAACCGACTCGATTTTCTCGACGTACTTGCTCAATTTGAAGCCCCTCCGCTTGGAGTTTTTCGACTATGGAGCGGGTGAGCTCTATGGACTCATCGGTAGAGTCGTCTAAAACTTGAATTTGTAATTTCTCCCGAGGATACTCTAATTTACTAGCAGCTTCCAACAGGCGCTCCATGACATAGAGTTCATTAAACACAGGAAGCTGGACAGTAACTTTAGGAAGTTCGTTAGGATTTTCGATGTCCCATTGGGGTGCATCATCTTCTCTTTTTTGTGCCTTAAGATAGTTCCAAAGCATATTGGCTTGTGAAAGGCTGTAGAAAAAAATTAAGAGCAGGGAAAAGCTGTAAAAAACAATTAGTATATTGGAAATTGTTAGCAGAATACCCTCTGTTGACTCGCTCATTTGTCTTTGAAATAGTACTTAAAAACCCACCCCAGGATTTTTACTCCGGCAAATATACTACCTTTTAGCGTTCCGGAGACCTTAGAGACGCCAATTCTTTGTCTGTATCGGACAGGAACTTCCTGATATGGAATTTTATACCGTAAAATCTTCAGTTGCATCTCTACCGTCCATCCATAGGTTTTATCCTCCATTTTTAAGAATTGAAGGCTATCCCAGCGGATGGCTCTAAAAGGACCTAAGTCGGTAAAGCGCCCTCCATAGAGGTGTTTCATCAGCCAACAAGCCAATGCATTCCCAAAAATTTGCTGAGGCGTTAAAGAACCGGCTGCTCGGTGACTGGCACGTCTAGCACCCACTACAAAATTAGCTTCTCCGCTTGCGATAGGAGCTACTAGACTGGGCAAATCTTCTGGATAGTCCGAATAATCTCCGTCTAAAAAGACCACAACTTCGGGAGGGTTCTCCTCTAAATACGCCAATCCTTTTAGGCAGGCATAGCCATAACCTTTTTGAGGTTCCTGAAGTACGGTTGCCCCATGATTTTGAGCCACTTCAGTGGTCTGATCTGTGGAACCATTGTCCACTACTATAACCTCTCGGACGTCTTTTGGGATTTCTTGTAGCACTTGAGCAATGGATTTTTCCTCATTCAGTGCGGGTATAATGACTGCTATGGATAATTTCAAAGGGTTCCTTTTTGGGAGTTGAGATGACCTAAAGGGAAGATGGGCTCTTGGAGACGATTGTTAGGCGAGTCGTTTTCGAGACGCAAAACACCTCTGGGGCAAACAGCGCTACAGATACCACAGCCAACACAGGAAGAACGGACAATATTTTCACCCCTTTGGGCATAGCTACGGACGTCGATTCCCATTTCGCAATAGGTAGAGCAATTCCCGCAGGAAATACACTGACCTCCGTTGGTGGTAATCCGAAACCGGGAAAAAAGCCGTTGTTGCAGTCCCAGAATTGCTGCCATAGGACAGCCAAAGCGACACCAAACACGCGAGCCCAATATCGGATAAAAGCCAACCCCCAAAACTCCTGAAAAAGCGGCTCCAATTCCAAAGCCATACCACTTTTGAACTTTGACGGCCGATAGACCAAGAATATGCCTTGGATCAGAAAAACTATGGATCGCCAAACTTCCCAGCATTAAAAATCCCAAACTTAAGAGGGTATATTGGGTGTCTCGATCCCAGGCGTTTCTTTTATACACGCCTATACCCACCAAACAGATACTTAAAAAGATGAGTGTTCCCCCTAAAAATTGTTGCTGACTCATAATTTCGCGGCCTGTTTTTCCACCAAAAAAGGACCAGAGCAATCCAATGGTGGTAAGTAAACTCAAAACCAAGACTAGATGAATCATCCAGCGTTCCAATTTCCAAACACTAATTTTTGTACTGGACAGTTGTCGGAAGGGATCGCCTGCGGTTTCTGCTAAGGCGCCACAGCCGCACACCCAAGAACAATACCAACGTTTTCCGTATGCATAGGTGAGGATTGGCGATATCACAAAAATGAGCAGCAGTCCCCAGATCAAAAAGAAAAGTCCTAAAGTTTCCCCTTTCAGCATATTCTTTAAGTGCCAAGAATCAAAAAAGTAGTAATTCAGGGGCCACATATTTTTTAGGTCTTTCGCAAAATAGGGGGTCTCGGGGTTCATTTTGGCCAAAAACTCGGGGAGCCAATAAGCAAAGATCAGCTGGAAAAAGATTACCGAAAGCGTCCGAAAAATCTGATAGCGATTGTGACGGTACTTCCATAAAAATTTTCCCCCAAAAACAACAATGGCAAAGGAGTAGAGTGTCCCATACATAAACCATTGGGTGGCTCTGTTTCCATTGAGGGTATAGCTTAAGGGATCAAAAAGTGCCACCACTCCTGTATTGGTTTCTTTTCCGAAGCCCAATACTTCTGGAAACCAATAGATGCACACATAAAAGGCGGTGAGGGCTAAGCCCAAAGTCCAACCCCAAAGCCCGCGGTTGGTCAGGGCATTATGCCAAACTCCATTGTTTTGAATTCCGGCCCCTTTAGGGCCATAGAGTCCCCAACTGTAGAGCAATACACCAACCGTCATCAGTCCTAGGCTTGGGCCCAAGGTTCCGATGCTAAGCATACTCCAGAGCAAGCCCAATAATCCGCTGGCGGCTCCTAAACGTTGATACAGTTGTGGAGAAAGTGTCATCAATACGAATTTAGGGTTTTAAGGATGGAGGGATGATAATTTGGATAAAATTCTGGATCGAAATAGGCGGCTTGCATCCCAGAGATCACTTGGTCTATGGTGCTTCCCGCCAGCAAATGATTATGGAAATATTCGTGTCTCAAACGAATACCTAGACTATTTACGCCTAAAAATAATCGAGTTTCGGGATGAAAACTCCAACGGATGAGTTTTGCGGCCGAAGGGTGCTGCCAAAAGATTTGCGATTCGTTTTTAGGATCCGCTTGGGCCGATAGCTGTCCGTAGATTTGGTATTCGATATCGAAAAATTTAGCGGAATTAAACCAAGGTCCAGGACGGTAAGCTTCTTTTTTTCCGGCCAGAGTAAGGGCCAAGGTTTCACCCATCATACGTCCGGTATACCATACGGCTTCGATCGGCCTGCGATGGGACGGTGGATTTTTTTGTTGGGCACAGTCGCCAATGGCATATACATCGGGCCAGTTGGTCTCCAAATACGGATTGACTAGGATTCCACGATCGGTTTCTAAACTGCTCTGTTTTAAAAATTCAATATTGGGTTCTACGCCTATGGTAGCGCCAACCCATTGGGCGGGGACTTCCTTGCCATCGGCTGTTAATACATGTGAAACTGCCCCTTCATCATCCCCCTGTAGGGCTTGCACTTGGGCATTGAGATGCAGTCGAATGCCATGGGATTCGATATGTCGATTGATGATTGCCGATTCTTCGGGCGGCAAAACCGTATTCCAAAAACTCGACTCGCGCACCCAAAAATCTACTTCGATACCGCGGCTGTGGAGCATTTCGGCCAATTCCACACCGATGAGCCCCCCGCCGATGATGCTGGCCTGTTTGAGTTTGGGCGTATGTGCTTCTAAAGCCTCAAGATCTTGCCAATGGTAGAGCCCGCGAACGCCCTGGAGATCACTCCCGGGGAGGGGCAAGCTTCGGGCTTTGGAGCCCAAAGCCAATACCAAACGGCTATATGTTTGTGTTTTTCCCGATTGAAAAACGATGGTTTTTTCTTCTGGACGGATCTCTACTACGCGCTCTTGAATTCGATCCAAACGATTTTTTTTCCAAAAGGACTTTTCATAGGGATAGAGATCCCTTTTGGGCATATGCCCCATATAAACATACATCAGGGCTGTTCGAGCAAAAAAGTAAGGGCTTTCCTCCGAAACAATACAAATGGGGACGTCAGAGCGCTTGCGCAGTTGTCGGGCACAGCTGATACCAGCTATTCCATTTCCAATGATGATGACGGGATCCACGAGCTAAAAGTCGTATAATTTTCGTAAATTTAAGTAACCCCGAGCAGCATCCGACAATTTGTGCCTTGATTTTCGGTTGTGGCTCCCCAAATCTTTAACCTATGATTACGTTCGTATCTTTTGTATTTGTACTGAGCTGTATTTTTATTTTTTATCGAATCCTACAGCAGTTTTCCACCGGTTTCGATTGGTTTTCGGGAACCCTCTATGGTCTTATCTTTTTGGTTTCCTGCGGTCTACTCTATGTATTCCTCTTTGGAATTTATTATTGGATTATCGGGGAATTGTAAGCTTGGTTAAGTCCCCAATCGTAGCGTTTATAGCTGAGCTCAGGCGTCGTTTCTTGGGGCAGCCCCAGTACCTTTTTGATAAAGGCTATTTTTCCTTTCCGTCCCCCGAAGTCTTGGCCAAACCACAAGAATATTCGGGAAAGTCTCCATTGGTTTCCCTCAATCTTATTTTTGCTAGGGTCGGTCAGAAAGGCCTGCGTGGCTTGGTGAAGTTGTTGTTCCAGTCCGCGTCCGGTATAAACTGTTCGACTGAGTTTGGGGCAGGAAGCCGAAGCGCAATTGATGGCAAAATGAATCCGAGGGTCTCCCATTTTTCGTAAAATTCGGTGTTCAATGGCTCCCAAGGAATAGGATTGATCACCGATCTGGAAAACAGTCCGACCCCAGGGCCTGTAGAGGTCTCGAATACTTTCTAAAGGATAGTTTTTTAGGATGAGTTGTACGGTAAGGGCATTATAGGCATTGATCCAAAAAGCCATCCGCTGAGGAGTAGGGGCATCTTTAGCAGGAGCGTTGCGGGCTAGGGCTTCGATATAGGCATCTAAGGCATACCGATCTTCCTTCCAAGCCTTATAATCCACATCCCCCGATTCGCTAACATAGGTCTGCAGCATTCGCCCCCAGGCTTCGTGCACTCCCTTTTGGGCCCATAGGGAGCCGGAACACAGGAAGAAGAAAATCATGCATGGGACTCGCATACTAACAACAACCCCCGCCATCGTAGTGGAAAGTGGCTGGAGAAATAAAGATATCTTTTCTGCCGAGGGCTGCTAGTTGCCCTGCGGTTTTATCACATACAGCCAAGGGTTGGTTTTGTAAAAGCACATGACCCTTGCCGTCGTCATAAAAATCTTCAGAACCGAAATACAAAGCTGTTTTTCCAGTAAAGACACAAGGCCCATCTGCAGGCATGGGATCCTTGATGGCACAAACTTCCACACTTTCGATATAGATCTGTTCTTGGGTGGGGTAGTGCTCGGGGGCTAAAATACGGTAGGGTCTTTTGGCCCGAATTTCGATGGTGGCAAAGCCCACTTCTGTAAGCATAGCGATATATTCCTGGAGCGGGATTGCCCCGGATAGGCAAAGGGCTCTTAGTTGAGCATCGTTGCGCAGGGTGTCGTTCATGGGTTGCTCACAAATGGGGTCACTCATCACTAAGCGTCCATGAGGTTTGAGTACCCGATACATTTCTCGGAGGGCCTTTTTAAGATCTTCTTGTACAAATATGTTGAAAAGACAATTCTGTGCAGCTACGTCTATACTTTCGTCTGCCACGGGAAGTTCTAAGGCATTTCCTTTTTTAAGTTCCACAAAAGAAGGGTCGAACCAAGAATTTTGTTCTGCTGCAAGTATAAAGTTTTGTTTGGAGGCTTCCAGCATTTCATCGACCACATCGATGCCTATAACACCCCCTTTTTGGCGAGAGAAATACGAAAATTGAAGCAGTTCCATTCCTCCGCCCACACCTACATATAGAATCTTAGGGTTATTGACCAGATCTCGGGGATGAACGGTGGACCCACAGCCATAGTTCATTTCCTGCATGATGGTCGGAATTTCCAACCCGGGAAATTTCCAAATGGGAGTGGTAGTACAGCAAAGTCCTACATCTGGGGTTTCGGCAGCTGCCTTATATACATCAACGGTAGTATCTAAATAACTCATAGTCTAAAGGTACAAAAAGCTTAGAGGCTTTGGAGATAGCTGAGCATAAGTTTACTAAACTGCTGTTCTCCTCGAGCAGCCATGGCCATAATTTCTGGTATGTCAATGGGTTGTAAATCGTCCGGATCACAGAGGTCGGTCAAAACTGAAATCGCCAGAACTTCCACGGCCAACTGATTGGCAACAATGACTTCCGGAACGGTGGACATCCCCACCGCATCGGCTCCTACAGTTTTAAGGTAGCGATATTCGGCCCGGGTTTCCAGTTGAGGCCCCACCACAGCAGCATAAACGCCCTGGTGAAGGGTTGTTTGCTGGTTTTGTGCCAACTCCAACCATTGGTGTTGTAGTTTGGGCGAGTAGGGGGCCCGCATATCTACAAAGCGGGGTCCTAAGGCTGCAGCAGCGGTTGAGGCTAAGGGCGACCCCCCCTGAAGGTTGATGTGGTCATCGATCAATAAAAGCTCCCCCTTGGTATAGTTCAGATTGATGGCTCCCGCGGCATTGGTAATAAACAATTGTTGTACGCCCAGCTGGTGAAGTACCCGCACGGGATAGGTAATTTCATCGTCCGAATAGCCCTCATATCGGTGGAGTCTCCCTTGACACACCCAAAGGTATTGCCCCGCTGCTTTTACACAATGTAAAAAGCCTTCATGACTCATTACGGTGGGAGGCATCCAGTGAGGAATATCACTGTAGGAAATACTTTGTAGGATCTCTACCTGATCTAAAAATCCTGCCATCCCAGTCCCAAGGATAAGCCCTATGGAAGCTTGGGGTAATCCCAAGGCTTCAATGGCTTGTTGACTTTCTTCCAGCATTTTTGGAGTCGTAAAATTGCCCATATTTTATTCGATTAAAGCCCAAAGATCGGGATGTTTTTGGAGATCAGCGGCTGTGTCGATATCGTTTTTTTGGGAGAGTAAGGCGCGTTTTTCTGGGGCTATATCTGCCAAGGTTTGTTCCAGTAGATCAGGGGTGCTCCAAGCTTTGTTCTGGAACAATTGAGTCTGCATTTTTTGCATGCCTATAAGGTAGTAACCGCCGTCGGCAGCCGGACCGATAACCACCTCTTTGTTCTGAAGCAGCTCTAAGGCCTGCTCTAAGTCGGTAGCCTCTAAATCCCACAGATCGGTACCAATCCCGACAACGGGGCCATAGCCCTGACCAAAGGCCCACTCAAATCCGGCTTGCATCCGTTGACCGAGGTCGCCCGATACTTGCCGAAAACAACTTGAAGTTACTTCCAGCCATAGGGGATCGGGTTGGGAGGAAGGGGTGTGCCACACGGCAGCCTCCAAACCGCTCGCTTGGAGCGTCCTGGCAGTCTTTTGTAAAAGCTGTTGATAGACTTCCAGCGCCTTGAGTTCCCCTATGCTTTGAGCCAGGCGGGTTTTGACCGTTCCCAAAAGGGCATTTTTACAAAAAACAAGCACCAATGGTTTCATAATGCACCAAGGTACGGACTTGACTTCAATTTTGATGACTTGAAAGTTCTCGCTAGTGCAAGGCTTTGTCTTCTTCTTCGCTAGTGCAAGGCTCCAGCCTTGCACTAGCATAGTTTTAATTGGAAGAGTTCGTGCAAGACAGGAGCCTTGCGCGAACCATTGGAGCTTAGCAGAGGAATCGGATCTTTTTTTGTAACTTCTTAAAAATATGTCTATGGCCCTATCCTACACCCCTCCGGATACCCTGAAAATGGTTCAGGAACTCTGCGCCGCAGGGACACCCCGTGAATTGGCCGAAAAACAAATTGAAATTTGGACCCGCATGTTGGTTTCTTTTGCGCAGTATTCTTCGGATCAGTTTAGCTTGTTGGCGAGTAAAGACGATCTAGCAATTACCAAGCTTGAACTTCAAAAGGAGATTCAAGAAGTAAAACTCGAACTTCAGCAAGTAAAACTCGGTCTTCAAAAGGAAATTCAGCAAGTAAAACTTGAACTTCAAAAAGAAATTGTGATGGCCCAGCGGAGTACTATTTTATGGATTGCTGGGATCATCATCGCTCAAACAGCGATTATATTTACTTTAAATCAAATCTTCTAAATATCTGTTGCCCTCGCTAGTGCAAGGCTCCAGTCCCCGCTAGTGCAAGGCTCCAGCCTTGCACTAGCATAGTTATAGTTGGAAGAGTTCGCGCAATACAGGAGCCTTGCGCGAACTACGGATGAACAACAAGAGCCTTGTGCAATCCATAAAGACAACGAAAACTGATATCTTTAGGCAACAAACT
>WTJH01000044.1 GCA_011524915.1 Flavobacteriales bacterium
CAATGGGTCCTATTCGCTCTCGAGCTGGTTTAGGAGCTATGACAGAAACTCTTGACGAATTATTTGACGAGCGTGGACGCGAAATGTTTATGGAACAAACGCGTCGTCAAGACCTTATTCGTTTCAACAAATGGTCTGATGCATGGTGGGAAAAAGAGGCAAATGCCTCTGGAGACCATCCTGTGATGCCTATTCCACAAGCAGCTATTGATACTGGAAACTTTACACAAAATTCTCAGTACTAAACCAACACATTTACATGTGTTCAATACATGAAAAGGGCCATTTTTAATGGCCCTTTTCTTATTTTTACACCCCATGAAATCTTATTCACTATTTTTTCTTGCAGGTTTTCTTTTACTGTCCTGTAGAGATACTTCGGAGCCAACCCTTTTCCAATTGATGGATCAGTCTTCAACAGGGATCGATTTCCAAAATACTTTGGACTATACAGAAGAATTGAATCCGTATACCTACCGAAATTTCTATAATGGTGGCGGCGTAGCTCTTGGGGATGTCAATAACGATGGTTTAACCGATATTTTTTTTACGGGTAATCTAGTTTCCAATGCCTTATATCTCAATACTGGAGATTGGTCCTTTGACAATGTTACTCTAAGTGCTGGACTGCAAACCCAAGACGTTTGGTCCACAGGTGCCGTAATGGTGGATATCAATCACGATGGCTGGTTGGATATTTATGTTTGTAAATCTGGACCCCCGGGAGGGGACCAACGAAAAAATGCCCTGTACATCAATCAGCAAGACGGTACTTTCAAAGATCAAGCCAAAGCTTATGGCCTAGACTTTGAGACCCTTTCTGTTCAGGCGGCTTTTTTTGATTATGACAAAGACGGCGATTTGGACTGTTATTTGCTCAGTAATTCCATTCGATCGACAGGAGGTTTTGATCTCATCAAGGATCAGCGAAACATTCCCGATCCCTCCGGCAATAAATTACTTCGTAACGATAACGGAAATTTTGTAGATGTATCACAAGAAGCGGGGATATACACTTCTTCTATCGGATTTGGCCTTGGCATTACCCTAGAAGATTTTAATCAGGACCAATGGCTAGATATCTTTATTTCTAACGATTTTTTCGAACGCGACTATCTTTATCTCAATCAACAAGACGGAAGTTTTAAGGAAGTCGGGGACGTTTATTTTAATGCGCTTTCCATGGGATCTATGGGGGCCGATGCTGCGGACTTAGACAACGATCTCCTACCCGAATTATTCGTAACTGAGATGTTACCTGCTACTCTGGAGAGAAAGAAAACTAAAGCCCAATATGAAAGTTGGGACAAATACAATTTAGCCCTTAAAAAAGGGTATCACCATCAATTTCCAAGAAATGTACTTCAGCGCAATTTAGGTCCTGCGGGTTTTGTAGAATTAGGTCGTTTTTCTGGAGTAGCTGCTACCGAGTGGAGTTGGGCGGCCTTGATGTTTGATATGGATAATGACGGCTGGCGCGATATATTCATCAGCAACGGAATTTACAAAGACCTTTTGGATCGAGATTATCTCAATTTTATGGCCAATGATGAGCAGATTAATGCTATGATAGCTACCCAAAAAGAGGTGGTTAAAAAGCTGATTGATAAAATGCCAAGTAGTCCTTTGTCTAATTTTGCTTTTACCAATAAGCAAGCCTTTCAATTCGAATCTGTTGCCAAAGACTGGGGATTGGATCAGCCGAGTTACAGCAATGGAAGTGCGTATGCCGACTTGGATAATGATGGAGACTTAGATTTGGTCGTGAGCAATGTTAATATGCCTCCTTTTGTCTATCAAAACAATTCCTCTCAACAAGGACGAAAGGGCTTTTCTGTGCGCTTAAAAGGAAACCAAAAAAATACAAAAGCGGTGGGTGCTCGGGTGACTATTAAGTACCAAGACAGTCTCCAATCTACGGCCATCAATGTATCTGCAAAAGGATTTCAAAGTTCTGTTCAGGCCCCTTTACATTTTGGGATCGGAAATGCTTCCCTAATCGATTCCCTTTGGGTAGAATGGCCCAACGGAGCAATCACTCAAAAATCAAAGCTCAATCCAGAAATTCCTTTGGTTTTGGAAGAACCTGAAAGCAGTTCAACAAAGGCTCCCAAACGCCATAATCCTGTTAAACTTCCTATAGAACCCACAGAGGCTTTATTCGAATTTACACACCAAGAGAATACGTTTATCGACTTTAATTCTGAACGTTTATTAGCTGAAATGCACAGTAATGAAGGGCCAGCAGTGGCTGTTGCTGACCTCAATGCAGATGGTGAAGCAGATGTATATCTAGGGGGAGCAAGAGGGTACTCCGGTCAGCTATTTATTTCCAGTCCTCGGGGATATATCTCTCATAAAGCCCCATTCGAAACAGATCAGTTGAGTGAAGACACAGAGGCTGTTTTTGAAGATTTTTATGGGGATGGAGATTTAGATTTATGGGTAGCTTCTGGAGGCAAGTCTTTGGCTCCGAGTAGTATTGCACTACAAGACCGACTTTATTTGAATACTGGTGCAGGCATTTTTCAAAAATCTAAGGACACGGGTCTGGTGCATACGCAGTTTTCAACTGGGGCTGTAGCCGCTGCTGACTATAATCGTGATGGTTATATGGATATTTTTGTTGGAGAACGAATGAAGTCTCGCTTCTATGGATACCCGGGTAAAGGAGTGTTATTAAAAGGATCCCCATCAGGTTTTGAGTCGGTTCAAGTCCAAGGATGGGATACCCTAGGGATGATAACCTCTGCCGTTTGGGCTGATGTGGATGCTAACGGATGGGAAGATCTCATAGTAGCAGGGCGTTGGACACCCATTCAATTGTATCAAAACCAAGAGGGGGTATTAACGAATGCATCAGAGTCTTGGGGGCTTAAGAATACCCACGGACTTTGGAATGCTCTAGACGTAGCTGATTTAGATGGCGATGGCGATTTAGATGTTTTGGCCGCCAATCATGGAACGAATTCTTTCTATTCCAATCGATCCGAATTAGTCTTAGGT
>WTJH01000091.1 GCA_011524915.1 Flavobacteriales bacterium
CAGAGCACTTGGTTTACACCCAAGGGGTCAGGGGTTCGAATCCCTTCGCGCCCACCAAAACTCAAGGGACTTCCGAAAGGTTGTCCCTTTTTTTATTTCCTCTTCTGGGTAGATTTAAATGATTAGGAAATCCGTTGTTGGATTCCTATTTTAGGGAGGTGCAAACTTCCATGGTATTCAGAGCGGGTAGTGGACTTGTTTTAGAGCTTTGTTTTGGAACTGGAATTGGAATTGATTTGAAAGGACAGTATTAATGTTATATGAATAAAGCTAAACTCCTTGTCGGTTATCTCTCTTTGGGAAGTCTTTTGCTAAGTGTCTTGTTCAAAATCTTTCATTTGATGGGGGCACCCAGTCTTTTGATGTTGGGTTTTATTTCTGGGATAATTTTCATTGTTTTAAGTCTTATCCAAAAATTTAAAGGTTAAAGAATTTTTAAGGAGTGTTACCATTACACCCCTTATCGAAGTTTAGACTATAGACTTAAAAATTCCTTTTTCTTGATCTTTATATACCTTATCCCAATCGAAACATTTCCCTTGCATCCCGATATAAATCTGAGGCTCTAACATCTGAACCCAAGCCAAAGCACATCCCAAGTTAAAAAAGCCGTCGGAAGAACTTCCAAAGGCATAAGGGATCATTGCCCCAGTTAGGATTATAGTTTTGTTTTGAAGTCCTTTTTCTTGGGCAAGAATTTGGGCTGTTTCCACCATTCTATCGGTTCCATGTGTAATTACAATCTTTTCGCTTGTAGAGGTCATACACGCAGCTACAATTGCCTCTGTATGCTTTGTATTCATGTCTAAACTGTCTATCATCATCAGGGTATCGATCTGGATGTCTAGTTGACATCGACTGCGCTCCAACATTTCAGGTAAATGGGTCTTTTCAAAATAGAGGGCCCCCTGAATATGATTATAACTTTTATCAAATGTGCCACCGGTAACAAAAATCTGAATCATAACTTCTTTTTATAGAAGTTACAAAATTCTCCAGGTTCAGATGTATGTAAAAAAAAAGAGCCCATTGGGCTCTTTTCTATAGGGAAAGAGGAGAATATTATTCAAAGAAAGAATTCATCTTTTCTTGTTCCTCGAGGGCTAGTTCAGCGTCTATAAGAATACGTCCACTGTGCTCGTCCGTAATGATTTTATTTCGAGATGCAATTTCGATCTGAACCTGAGCAGGGATGGTAAAGAAAGATCCTCCAGAAGCCCCTCTTTCTACAGGAACTACAGCTAATCCATTCTTAACACTTCCGCGAATACGCTTGTAAGCATTCACTAGGCGATCTTCAATATTTTTCTCGAATTCTGCAGATTTTTTGAGCAGTAAATCTTCTTCTTTTTGAGTTTCTTGAAGGATAGCGTCTAGCTCGTTATTTTTCGAATCTAAATGATCTTGGCGCTGCCCTAATTTTTCCTGTAGTTGCTCTAGAGCTTCCTTTTTATTGGAAATTTTAAAAGTAAATTCTTTAATCTTTTTTTCAGCAAGCTGAATTTCTAATTGTTGGAATTCTTGTTCTTTAACAATCGAATTGTATTCTCTATTGTTCCGAACGCGCTTAAGATCCTCCTCGTACTTTTTGATGAGTGCTTGGGAGTTTTCGATATTCAACTTTTGTTCTTTGATACCGCTTTCGAACTGCTCCAATTCTTCTTGATTTTTTTGGATGCGTTTTTCAAGTCCAGCAATTTCGTCGCTTAAGTCACTCACTTCTAGGGGGAGTTCTCCTCTTAAGTTTCGAATCTCGTCGATTCGAGAATCGATCAATTGGAGGTCGTACAGCGATCGAAGTTTGTCTTCTACAGTAATGGTGCTTTTTTTGGCCATAATGCTTTAAAAATAATTTACAGGATTGGTGGACCCTACTTCTGAAATGTGTGCAAAATTAGGAAATTTTTCCTCAAGATACGCATGTATTATTTTTTGAGTAAACTGCTCGCTTTCAAAGTGACCGATATCCACCAAAAGTAACCGATCTTCAGCTTCAAAAAAATTGTGATATTTTAAATCAGAAGTTAAGAAAGCATCGGCTTTTGCCGCCTGAGCAGCTCCGATGGCAAAACTTCCAGAACCCCCTAAAAAAGCTACTCTTTTTATGGGTTTATCTAACATACGCGAGTGTCGAAGTACAGCTGTTCCAAAAGTGGACTTGCAATGATCCAAAAACTTTTCCGGAGACATTTCCTCTGGGAGTTCTCCTAAAAGCCCCATGCCTCGAGTTGGATCGGTATTCTGGATGGGAATGAGTTCGTATGCTACACTTTCGTAGGGGTGATGCGTATGCAGTGCCTTTAAAATTTTGCCTTCCAAATGTTTTTCTACCAGAGCTTCGAATCGAACTTCCTGAACACGAGTGAGCTCTCCAGCTTTACCAAGGCTCGGATTGCTGCTTTCATCGCCCCGAAATTGTCCCGTACCCGAGCTTGCAAAATGACAAGAATCATAAGCTCCTAAACTTCCAGCGCCCGCTTGGTGTAATGCGGCTGCAACCGGAGTATATGCTTGTTCAGGGATATAGGTGACTAATTGACTTAGATTATTTTTCTGGGGGATTAACTTTCGGGTATGTATAAGTCCGAGGGCTTGAGCACTTGCTTCGTTTACCCCTTGGGGATGGTTGTCTAAAGCCGTGTGTAGCGCATAGATCGCGATATCGTTTTTTATGGCTTTGATTAGGGCTTTTTCGACATATGTTTTTCCCGTAAGCTTTTTTATTCCAGAAAAAAGGATGGGATGAAAACAAACCACTAAGTTGCAACGATCTGCAATGGCTTGGTCGATGACCGCCTCAACAGCATCGTGAGCGATGAGTATACCGCTACACTCTAGGGTAGAGTCTCCGGTAAGCAATCCTGTGTTGTCAAAATCTTCGGCATACGTATTTGGAGCCCAATCTTGAAGCAGGTCTATAAAATCAGCAATTGTGTGCTTGTGCATAACCATCACAAATATAGTATTATCTTGAGCCCCATGAAAGCTTTTCGTTGGCT
>WTJH01000016.1 GCA_011524915.1 Flavobacteriales bacterium
ATTGAGCTCAATGCTGTGCAGCGCTCGAATCCCGAAATGCAAAAAAGAGTTGCCAATACCATCCGTGCTTTGGTAGAATACACCAATAACCCAATTCGCTCCATTCATGACCATGGAGCTGGAGGACATCTGAATTGTTTGTCTGAGTTGGTAGAATCCAGCGGTGGGAAAATTAACTTAGACCAACTCCCTGTGGGAGACCCTACCCTTTCTGCCAAAGAAATTATGGGGAACGAATCTCAAGAACGAATGGGCTTAGTTTTGGCTCAAGAGGATTTACCGCTTTTAGAAAAAATTGCAGCTCGAGAAAGAAGTCCACTCTTTGTTGTGGGCGAAGTAACTGAAGACGCACGTTTTGTGGTTGCCTCTCAAAAAAATAACGAAAAACCTATTGATCTCGACCTAGAAGACTTTTTTGGAAATCCGCCAAAAATGCTGATGAACGATCAAACACAAGCGGTTTCTTTCGCTCCTATGGATCTAGATCGCTTAGAAGTTGATGCTGCATTATCAGGAGTATTGAGTTTGGAAAGTGTGGGAGCCAAAGACTGGCTTACCAACAAGGTTGATCGCTGTGTTAGCGGGCGAGTTGCCCAACAACAAACGGTAGGAGAAATTCAACTGCCCTTAAGTAACTACGGTCTTATGGCTTTGGATTATAAGGGTTCACATGGGATTGCGACTTCCATCGGACACGCTCCTGTTGTAGGCTTATTGGATCCGGCCAGAGGGAGTCAAATGGCAATTACTCGAGCCCTTACCAATATCGTATTCGCGCCACTCAACGATGGCTTAAAAGGGGTATCCTTATCGGCCAACTGGATGTGGGCCTGTAACAATCCTGGAGAAGATGCTCGCCTCTATTCTGCTGTACAAGCCTGTGCTGATTTTGCTGTAGCATTGGGAATTAATATTCCTACAGGAAAGGACTCCCTTTCCATGAAGCAAAAATATGATGGTTTTGAAGTACAAGCTCCAGGAACAGTTATCATCTCCGCTGCTGCACATGTGCATCAGCTTCAGCAAAAAATAACTCCAGTTGTTAGCCCTCAAGGAGGAGACCTGTACTATATCAACTTATCGAACAACAGTTTTGATTTAGGGGGTAGTGCCTTGGCACAAACGCAAAATAAAGTGGGAAATAAAGCTCCCGGTATCGCTGCTCCCTCCTATTTGAAAAATGTCTTCAATTGGATTCAAGAACAAATCCTAGAAGGGCACATAACTGCCGGTCATGATGTAGCTGCAGGAGGTTTACTTACGACTCTCTTGGAAATGACTTTCCCCACCACACAAACGGGTTGGGAGTTAGACTTATCTACTGTTGCAGATGGGCACCTTTTAGAAATCTTATTTTCTGAGGCTTGTGGTGTAGTCGTTCAAAGTACAAAGGCCTTGGATACTGTTGGAGCTCAATCCAATATTGATTGTGTTCGTTTGGGGTCGGTTACCCAGACGGGGAAACTACAACTTTCGTACAAAGAACAAACATTGCAATGGCAAATGGCCCAGCTTAGAGATCAGTGGTTCTACACCTCGACTCGTTTAGAAAAGCACCAAACTCCTGAGGAACTTGCCGAGCAAAGATTTCAAAACTTTAAATCTCAACCGTTAAAGTATAAGTTCCCCCAAGGATTTTCAGGAAAGTATCCCCAAACCAATTCAGGACCTAAAATCAAAGCTGGAGTACTTCGCGAAAAGGGAAGTAATTCGGAACGTGAAATGGCATACGCTCTTGACTTATGCGGTTTCGAAGTGGTTGATATTCATATGACGGATTTAATTGCCGGTCGAACTCAGTTAGAAGATATTCAGTTTTTAGCGGCTGTTGGGGGATTCTCCAATTCGGATGTCCTCGGATCTGCAAAAGGATGGGCGGGAGCCATCCGATACAATCCCAAAGCTAAAGCTGCATTAGAAGCTTTCTTTAATCGCCCTGATACTCTTTCTTTAGGGGTCTGTAATGGATGTCAATTGTTTGTGGAACTCAATTTACTCTATCCCGAAGACAGCAATCCTCCAAAAATGGTACATAATGATAGTGGAAAATTTGAATGCCACTTTACGGGAGTAGAAATTCACCCCTCCTCCTCTATTATGCTTAAACCTTTAGAAGGGTCAACGCTTGGGATTTGGGCAGCTCATGGAGAAGGAAAGTTCCAATTGGATCCCTCCAATCAAAACTATATTATCCCCAGCACCTATCAGTATAGCGGTTACCCCGGAAACCCCAACGGATCGGACAGAAATGCGGCCATGTTGTGTAGCCCAGACGGACGTCACCTCGTTATGATGCCCCATTTGGAGCGCGCTAGCTTCCCATGGAATTGGGCACATTACCCAAGCGACCGTATAAAGGATGAAGTTAGTCCGTGGCTTTTGGCTTTTGAGGCTGCATATCAATGGTTAAAGGAAAAGTAAACAAAGCTTTCTTTTATCTCAAAAATTGCTATTTTGCGTAAAACACAGTTTTATGTCGATAGCGATACTACCTGATTTGTTGGACCATCATCTCCAACACACGCCTCTTGATGGATGCTTGAATATGAAAGTGGACGGCAAGTGGGTCAATACTTCATCGGAAGATTATAATAACAAAGTGCAGGCTATGAGCCGAGCACTCCTCCAATTGGGAATTAAGAAGGGAGACAAAGTTGCCCTAATTTCAACCAACAATAGAACCGAATGGTGTATATCCGATATGGGAATGCAACAAATAGGAGCAGTAAATGTTCCCATTTACCCCACCATTACCGCCCAGGATTATGCTTATATATTAAACCATTCTGAGAGTCAAATCTGTATGGTTTCTGATCAAGAGATCTTTGAAAAAATTAACAGCATCCGAAAAGAAGTTCCTTCGCTAAAGGAAGTCTATTCTTTTGATCGAATTGAAGGATGCGCCTCTTGGTCCGATCTTCTGGAATCCGGAGAAAGCGCTGACAATCAAGCCGAAGTAGTGGCCGCTAAGGCAGCGGTTCAACCCGAAGATCTAGCAACTATCATTTATACTTCCGGGACAACAGGTACTCCAAAGGGAGTTATGCTTAGCCATAGCAATATCGTTTCTAACGTCTTATCGAGTGCCGAGCGACTTCCATTGACCATTGGTCAATCCACATCCTTAAGCTTTTTGCCCGTATGTCATATTTTCGAGCGTGTCATACTTTATTTATATCTCTACAGCGGGGTACGTGTATATTTTGCAGAATCTATTGAAACCATTGGGGACAATCTGAAAGAAGTAAAACCTAATGTTATGACCGCCGTACCTCGACTCCTCGAAAAGGTATATGATAAAATTTATGCCAAAGGAGAGGAACTCAGCGGAATCAAACAAAAACTTTTCTACTGGGCAGTAGAGGTGGGCTTACAATACGAACCTTATGGGAAAAATGGTTTCCTCTATAACATCAAACACGCCATTGCCAAAAAGTTAATTCTTTCCAAATGGAAAGAAGGATTGGGTGGCAATTTGGATCTTATTTGCTCAGGTAGTGCAGCTCTTCAACCCCGACTTGCTCGGGTGTTTACGGCCGCTGGAATGACCTTAGTAGAAGGTTATGGATTAACAGAAACTTCCCCCGTGATCTCCGTAAATGATTTAAGAGGTGGAAAATTCAAAATTGGTTCCGTAGGAAAAGTCATCAGTGGAGTCGAAATAAAGATTGCCGAAGACGGTGAAATTCTTTGTAAAGGCCCTAATGTGATGCAAGGCTACTACAAAGACCCCGAAAAGACAAAAGAGGTGATGACTGGAGACTACTTCCATACGGGGGATATTGGTGTTGTGGATGCCGATGGATTCTTAAAAATTACGGATCGCAAAAAACAACTCTTTAAAACCTCTGGTGGTAAATATGTGGCCCCACAGCTATTAGAAAATAGTTTTAAGCAATCGCTCTTTATAGAACAAATTGTTGTGGTTGGGGAAGGACGTAAAATGCCTGCTGCCATCATACAACCTAATTTTGAATATTTAACTCAATGGTTTTCGGATCAAAAAATATCTGTAGATCCTGAAAATTTAGAAACCGTGTGTGCTCACCCTAAACTGCTTGAAGCCGTCCAAGCCGATATTGATTTTCACAATACTCAATTTGGAAAATGGGAACAAGTCAAAAAATTTGAACTTGTACCTGAAGTATGGAGCATCGATGGAGGACACTTAACTCCCACGATGAAAGTTAAGCGAAATGTACTGTTAAAGCAGTATGAAGGCCTGATCGAGCAGATGTATTCCTAAGCTTGATATTACTTAATTTACAATGCATGCATAATTTTTTTCGATTTATTATGCATGCATAACTTTTTTTTTCTACCTTGCAGACATGAAGAAGCAAACTTTCGATTCTGCTCTGCGATCCACTTGGCAATCTGTTAGCAAAATGTATAACAAAGAAGCTGCTAAGTTCGACTCTACTATGGCAACGGGATTTGCTCTTCTTAGTATTGACCCAGAGGGGACTCCTGCTACGGCTCTAGGGCCTAAAATGGGAATGGAGAGTACTTCACTTTCCAGATTACTTAAAAGTATGGAGACCAGAGGGCTTATAGAACGACTTCCCAATCCAGATGATGGCAGAGGGGTATTGATCCACCTGACCAATTTTGGTAAAGAGAAAAGAAATTATTCGAGAGAAGTTGTCCTTGCCTTTAATCAGCGAGTGACGGATCAATTGAACACTACTGAAATTGAAAATTTTTACAAAGTGGTGAATTGTATCCGGGAATTGAGTGCTGAATTTGAATTGAATTTAGCTGCAGTAGAAGAAAAGAATTAAATATCGAGTTATGAGCGTTAAAGAAAAACACTTAGTCAAAGGCGGAGAATTTATTTTAAATGAGTCTAACCCGCAGGAAATTTTTACTCCAGAAGATTTTTCTGAGGAGCAATTAATGATTAAAGAATCTGTACAGGAATTTATCGATAGAGAGGTATGGCCGCACAAACCTAGGTTTGAGAAAAAAGACTATGCCTTCACAAAAGAATTAATGGAACAAGCTGGGGAGCTTGGCTTTTTGGGAATAGCGGTTCCTGAAACCTATGGAGGTTTGGGAATGGACTTTGTAACCACGATGATGGTTTGTGACTATATTTCCGGAGCTACGGGATCCTTATCTACAGCCTTTGGAGCCCATACAGGTATTGGTACTATGCCCATTACCTTATATGGAACAGAAGAGCAAAAACTCAAATACGTTCCAAAACTTGCCAGTGGTGAGTGGTTTGGAAGTTATTGCTTAACGGAACCTGGAGCAGGATCAGATGCGAATTCTGGAAAAACAAAAGCTGTTTTATCGGAGGACGGATCTCATTATAAAATCACGGGACAGAAAATGTGGATTTCCAATGCAGGTTTTGCCAGTCTTTTGATTGTTTTTGCCCGAATCGAAGATGATAAAAACATCACTGGTTTTATCGTAGAAAACGATCCCTCCAATGGAATCTCTATGGGAGAAGAAGAGGCAAAATTGGGAATTCATGCATCCTCTACCCGTCAGGTGTTTTTCAATGATACAGTAGTTCCTGTGGAAAATATGTTAGGAGAGCGTGGTGGTGGTTTTAAGATAGCCATGAATGCCCTTAATGTAGGTCGTATTAAACTTGCTGCTGCTTGTTTGGATGCCCAACGTCGAGTGGTAACAGAAGCTGTAAAATACGCAAACGAACGCGTTCAGTTCAAAACACCTATTGCTCAGTTTGGAGCCATTAAAGATAAACTAGCCCGTATGGCAACTTCTACCTATGCAGGTGAGTCTGCTTGTTACCGTGCTGCCCATGACATCAAAGAACGAATCGCTTCCTTAGAAGAAGAAGGTTTAAGTCATCAGCAAGCCGAACTTAAGGGAGTAGAAGAGTTTGCCATTGAGTGTTCTATCCTTAAAGTGGCCGTGAGTGAAGATATGCAAAACTGTTCCGATGAAGGGATTCAGATCTTTGGAGGAATGGGCTTTTCTGCCGATACGCCCATGGAATCTGCCTGGAGAGATGCACGTATTGGACGAATCTACGAAGGGACAAACGAAATTAATCGAATGCTTTCTGTAGGGATGTTACTCAAAAAGGCCATGAAAGGGCAACTCGACTTGATGACAGCTGTTATGCAAGTAAGTAATGATATTCGTGAGCTAAGAGATAACCCTCCCGTATTGGATGGAACTCCCCTAGCCCAAGAATTACAATTGATTAAACAGTTGAAAAAAGCTTTCTTAATGGTTGCTGGAGCTGCGGTTCAAAAATACGGCCCACAACTCGAAGCAGAACAACAAGTATTGATGACCGTTTCGGATATTTTAATTGAGATCTATATGGCAGAATCTACCGTTTTAAGAACACTTAAAAATGTGGATTTAAAAGGTGCTGCCGATCAAGAGCAACAAATCCAGATGACTCAACTATACACTTTTGATGCGAACGAAACCATCATCAAAAAGGCTAAAGAAGCCATTGTAAGCTTTAGTGAAGGAAAAGAACAAGCGCAACTCCTTAAAGGACTTCAGTTGTTAACTTCCTATCAGCAAATGCCTAATATTGTAGCCCTTAAAACGGCTATTGCAGATCAAGTGATCGCTGAAAACAGCTATTGCTTTTAGTACAAGACTATATTTGTTCATAGTACCACTATATTTATTTTGCATCAGCCCGGTAACATCAGTTGCCGGGTTTTTTTTATAAATTGAACTAAAATATACGTCTATGAAAGCCCTCAGAATTGCCTTGCTATGGGTAATTATTTCCCCCATTCAAGCGCAAACCCATCAAGATTATTATACCCTCATTCAAGAAGTATCCCAGGAAAGACTTCGGAAGGATGTTACCCAATTGGTAGAATTTGGAACCCGCCATACCCTAAGCGATACCCTGTCCAACGTTCGGGGAATTGGAGCAGCTCGTCGTTGGATAAAATCAGAATTTGAACGGATCAGCGATCAGTGTGGAGGATGTTTAAAAGTACAATACCAAAAAAACTATGTCCCAGCAAATAGTCAACGGATTCCAAAGCCTGTTTGGATCAACAATGTAGTTGCCATACTTCCGGGGACCAAATATCCCAATCGCTATGTCATTATCAGTGGAGATATCGACTCTAGGGTAACTGACGTCAATAATTATCAGGACGATTCTCCGGGAGCCAATGATAATGCCACGGGAGTAGCCGCTGCCTTGGAAGCTGCACGTGTAATGAGTAAATATCGCTTTGAAAACAGTATCGTGTTTGCAGCACTTTCGGGAGAAGAACAGGGCTTGTTTGGTGGAAAAGGCTTAGCACAATATGCGAAAGATCAAGGATGGGAAATCATTGGTGTATTAAACAACGATATGATCGGGAATACGGCAGGGATCGATGGAGTAATCGATAATCGTTCTTTTCGAATATTTTCGGAACCTACGCCCCCAACAGAAACCGAACGACAACGAAAAAGTCGACGCTTCTATGGAGGTGAGGTCGATGGTAATTCACGGCAACTGGCTCGTTATATTCATAAAACTGTAAAAACCTATATGCCCGAAATGAATCCAATGATGATCTATCGGTTGGATCGGTTCGGACGAGGAGGCCATCACCGGCCATTTAATGATGTAGGCTTTGCCGGGGTGCGTATTATGGAAGCTCATGAAAACTACAATCGACAACATCAGGACCTTAGAGTAGAAAATGGAATTGCTTATGGAGACGTTTTAGAAGGGGTAGATTTTGAATATGTCACCAAACTAACTGCCGTAAATATTATCAATTTAGCTGCCCTCGGATGGGCTCCTCCAAGCGTTAAAAATTTAAGAATCGGTGGAGGGGTTCAACCCAGTACAATACTCCGCTGGGAGACCGTTGATGACCCCAATATTGAAGGCTATACCGTGTATTGGCGAGATACTACCTCCCCTACTTGGGATCACAAAAAATATGTAGGGCAGGTAAATGAAACTACCTTGGAAGGAATCGTCGTAGATAATTTCTTTTTTGGGGTAGCTACTCGGTATTCAAACGGAACAGAAAGCCCTGTCGTTTTTCCTTCAGCCGTCTTTTGGGAGTAAATTTAAAGAGTTATTGATCTAACAAAAACTCTCATAACATAGTAAATAAAGTATTGCCTAGTAGTAATTATCGATCTGTAATCGCTTATAAAGTCCGCGGTTATTTCGGCGATAGATACTAAAATCAAAGACTACAGATAGTTCGAAAACGCTAGGAGAATAGACCTGACCAGGGGATCGTAAAGGGAAATTATAGTTCACTCCAAAATCGAAGTTCTCTAAAGCCAGCCCGAGCGTTAATCCAATATTATTAAGTCCAAAGGTTTCCACCAAAGCCGCTTGTTGCGTAAATCCAAGGCTGAATTCACCCAATTGAAAATCCTGATTTAAAGACATATACATGGAATCTCCATATTTGGAAAAGTTTCCATATAAGAACAAAAAGGAATATCTCGGTAGATAACGTTGTTCGTAGGGGTTGATATTAAACTCGTATCCCCCTTGAACATTGATCCGAATCGGTTTTTCGAAAGGCTCGTCCTGATTGAAGGATGTATTAGGTTTGTTCAAATGACGTAAACTTAAACCCGCTATAAAATCTTCCGAGTGAATCAAAAAAGAAGCGGATAGATCAAAATAATTGACTCCTGCGATTTGAGGTGCCAAAGGATCCAAAGTTTCGGTATTGATAAAGCCAGTGGTGGTATCCAATTGATCTTCGAAAATCAAGTTTTGAACATTGATATTGGAACTTCCTAAACCTAAAGTAATGGAGGGTAAGAAGAAGGTCTCGTTATCGAACTGAATCTTATACACATAAGACATATTCACCTGTGTAGAGGTCAGTCCTGTATCCCCCATGGAAAAGGAACTAACATCAAAGCCGAGAGAAAAGTTCAGATTTTGAAAAGCAATCGATCCAAAGACATATTTGTTATCTAAGGTGGTAAAATCGTTAATCTTAAGGGCATTGTACATAACCCCTACTTTATTAAGCTGATTGACCCCAAAATAACTCGGGTTAAACTTTTGGATAAACTTACTTTGATTGACTACATAGTCGTCTTGAGCTTTTACGCTTAGAGACGTAAATAAGCCCAAGAATATCCAGCAGTACCAAAGTTGTCTTTTCATCATCGAATTACGATAAAGGTTCCACTACGTTCTACAATCACATCTCCGAAGAGAGTGGTTCCTACAGCCGTATAGACATAGTAGGGAGAATCGGCAGCATTTTCTGCATCCCAACCTTGAATTTGTAACGGCTCGTAGTTGCTATCGGTTTCCACTTCTTGGTTCTCGGTGTAGACCACATTTCCACGATAGTCATAGATCGTAAACTGCATGCTACGGAAGCCACTAAAGAGCGGTTTGAACGTGTCATTAACAAGGTCGTTATTAGGTGTAAACACGTTTGGAACCAAAATATTGTATCCTTTTCCAACAATTATCGGTTGAGTTGTCTCCTCCGTACAGCCAATTTCATTGGAAATTCTCAAGGTAGCGAAGTAGGTACCAGAGATTCCATATGCATGGCGTACTGGGATAATACTATCGCGTAGGACAGGAACACGTACCGATGGTGTATTGTCTCCAAACAACCATTGAGACTCTATAAATGGATCGGTAGAAGTATTTTCAAAGGTTACTTCCTCACGGGCCAAAATCGTTCCTACACTTTCGTAATTGATGGAGCTGTAGGTAAAGTTTGGATCCCCTACTCCAAGGCTAATCGATGTACTGATACGACAACCTTCCGCATTAGAGATTATAAGCTCTGCATTGGCTTGAGGCTCTGCAATCAATAAGGTATATGTACGGTCGCTGATACGATTGACATCATCTGTCAATACCAACTCGCCATTATAGGTAAATGTAAGCGCTCCTTGAAGGTTGTCATAAACATCTATGATTAAGCGTCCTGGTAACTGACGACACAGATCTTCATCTACATATGGTCCATCTAGAATATAGAGATCTCGGTTCGGCTGAACTACGATATCCTGAATAAAGTTAAAGGCGTTATTCCCTTGAATATTATTATTCGAACATTCGTTATTAAGCGAAACAATATTGATACGATAGTTACCTGCTTGTAGATCGGTCAGTCGTGTAGATCCACGGTATGCTGGCAGAGGTTCGAAGCCAGGGAATTCAGCATTAGGATCGTTGAATTCAGGCAATGGATTCTCTTTGTACCAATTGATCACATAGGGAGGTCTTCCGCCGTCTACACTTAAGAAAATCTGTCCATCATTGGCATCGTCACCACAACTTGGTGGCATGGAGAACACTCGGTCACCCGTCGCTGGATCAATGAGTTCTGGACTTACCGTAAACGGTGGGTATTCATAATCCACCTCGAAGGAGATCGATTCTGTTAAATCAAAGCTACAACGGCTATCAATAACCGTTAGGCTCAATTGTCCGGGACGGTTCAGGATAATAGTTTCACTAAAGAATTCTTGGATCGTACCATCAAATACACCTTCTGCATTATAAGGTCTAAAGGTCCATTCGTATTGATACAATACTTCACCATTCGGGAGGATGAAGGGTCGTCCACCTTGAACTTGTGCAGTAACTAAGGCTTGGTTATCACACGGACTAATATTAATTTCTGTATCACCAGTCCAGGTAATCGGCTCGTATTCGGCTACATTGAAGATATAGATTTGCTCACAAACCGTATCCGAACTTGTAGTACTCAATTGACCGACTGTAAGGGTATATTCACCAGGCTCTAAGTTATTGACACGGAAGAAGGATCCTCGACGAGACATCACAACTTCAGATGCCGACACAAAATGCCCTGGGGATGTTCTTTCGTTTCCACCATTTTCAACCGCTTCATCGTTAAATATGGTATTGCCATCGTGGGTTAGATTGATGATGAATGCACTTCTAGCATTGGTAATATTGCTATTGACGTTAAAGGTCACATCCGAAAGAACACTTTGACTACAGTCATTTGCATCAGCTCCGGTGAACGGTACATCCTCTACTTCGAAGTTGGTAATATTGATTCCTTCACTACTGATGGTAATGTTACGAGTGGTGATGTTACCCGTAGCACAGGCATTATCCGTTCCTCGTCCATCGGAGAGTGTCGCTCGATAGACTCCGTTCGGTACATTTCTGAGCTGGGCTTGTCCTCTGAATTGAGGTAAGGCTTGCCACTGTTGTACTTGTACCGTTTGAGAAACTGTTGTCTGAGAAACAACTCCGTTGATGACCACGTTGACCACCTGAGTTCCAGTTGTTATGGCAGTTGTTGTTGAGAATCGTTCCCAAACGATATCCAACGGAGGTACAATGGTATCATCGTCTAATTCGATTTCAATTTCTCCAAGAGTAGATCCACAACCCGGCTGAGTAACATCGAGGCTGGTAATTTGTAGTTGCGATATACTTGAATTATCCTCAATAACAATGGTTCCGCTTCCTATGGGACATGTAGCAGATCCTGTTCCTGTGTAAATGGTATATCGGTACTCTCCAGGATATTGGATGTTAAAGAGATAAGTTCTTTCTTGATTAATGGTATCAGCCCCAAAGACTAAAGTACTTTCAGCTGAACTCATTCCATAATTGACAGGATCTATATTCCAAGGCAGATAGGCACTAAATTCAGTTTCTCTATAGCCCGGTAGGTCTGGATCATCTACATCCCCTTCCCAAACGATTAGAGCAGAATCGAAATCTTCACCCGTTAAAACAGGATCAGCTGTGATTTGAATCACTCCAAATGGATAGTCATTATTGGAACAATCTATAGGTCTAAAGACAACCGCATTAAAGTCTATCTGTTGTGGTAAGAAGAGTCTATTGATTTCAAGAGCTCCTTCAAACGGATCACAAAGGGTGTCGTAAGATATTTGATAATCCAGTCGAATCGTTCCTGCACTGTTTCCAACATTAGCATTAATGATACCAATCGTGGTTTCGTCTAGGTTGCTAAAGGTTGCAAAATAACGGCCATTATTAGCCACCGGACGCTCCGATAAGGCATTGTTTAACACAACTTCTTGAGCTCTAGCAGCATTAGGCCCTGTTAGTTCAAATTGGATGGTAGAACCTATAGAACCAACACAAAGGGATTCTATACGTGCCTCTGACACCTCACGGATGCCGATTGGAGCAGGTTCTCGGACTTCAAATCGGTAATAGTAAT
>WTJH01000162.1:0-1444 GCA_011524915.1 Flavobacteriales bacterium
CCAGAAATGGTGTAACCATTCCCATTAAAAGACCCTTTAAAGGCCCCATCTAAAGAGCCGATCGGTGGCCAGCCTTCGTTTGTTCCTAGAGAAGTAACAGCATCATTGGTATCATTATATCGATTACCATCCCCGTCATCATCGTTATAATCCCAATGTTGGGTACTGAGGGCATCAATATCTGCGGTGAGCTCAAAAGAAGCTGTAGTACTCGAGTTTTCAGAAACCCAAAGCAATTCTGCTAGGGTCCCAATTTGGTAAACACCTCCGGAGAGGGTGGGTGTACTAGAGGTCGTTTGCGCTTGTAGCCAAACACTTAAAAAGATTAAAGCACTACTGCTCCACAGACGTAAACGACGAAAAAAAGCGGATGAAAAAATCATTGAGAGGTTTCGGCATTATTGGATTCTACAGTAAAGGAGGGTTTGCTTGCTAAAGCAAAGCGGACCGAAATTTCGTGGGATCCCCCCTGAATGGCGGTCGGATCGTTTCGGTTCATAAACTCATATCCATAGCCCCAACTGAGGTTTTTATAGTTCTTAAAGAGGACATAGGCCGCCATATTATCATTGGAAGCGGCTCCAAAGCCCAAACTTATCTTTTGCTGGAACTCCAGCTCAAGAGTTCCGGAAAGCAAATCCGGAGAATTTCTTAATCCTCTATAAATTAGTGAAGAATTTATGGCAAAATCTTCATTTACAGCCCAGCTGCCTCCGCTAGAAAGGTGGAGGTAGGCCAAATCATAAGCAGAAATAGCGACGCCTTCCACATCTCCGTATTTTTTACTGTTAAACAAGCTTGGAACTCCGACACCGACAAAATAGTTTTTGACTCGGTAGTGGGCACCAAAGCCCAAAATGGGGGTAAAATAACTGTTGACTGCGGCCAAATATGGGTTGGCTCCGGTGGCTAAACGATTGAGTTTATCCAGATCGAGTCGGTTGTAAAAACCACCCGCTTTTAAGCCCAAAAACAAAAATTGTTCGTCGTCTAGGGTAAGGCGATAATTGTAATCGGCAGTGAGATAGGTTTTATTTTCAATAAAAACTCTATCGTTTTGGACCGTAAACCCCAGATTAACTTTGTTTTTTTCGGCGAAGTTATAGATGAAATAATGCGTTCGGGGTGCATCTTTTATACCCACCCATTGCAAGCGCGAATTTAAAGTAACCATAGGGCCTTCAACCCCGGTAAATGCTGGGTTATAGACATTTAAATTAAGCTGATTAAAAAGAATTTGTGCGTCTTGCGAAAACCCAAAGACGGGTAGGCACAAACAGAAGATCCAGAAAAGTTGTTTCAAACCAGGTGATTTTCAGCTCATAAAAATACCAAGAATTATTGATTATACCCCTATGTATCTGAGCTTGAAGCTAAACCCCAGTTCTACTAAACCACCGATGCTTTCCAAAATGATTTTTGGGAACTGCTTTTTGGTGATCCA
>WTJH01000162.1:1544-12107 GCA_011524915.1 Flavobacteriales bacterium
CTAAACCACCGATGCTTTCCAAAATGATTTTTGGGAACTGCTTTTTGGTGATCCAAATAATGGTCAATCCCCCGAAGAACCGAATCTAGGTAGCTTTCCAATTGAGGTTTGATATAGCCCCATTCCACTAAAGGATATAAAAGCTTAGAGATTTTCTGACTTCGGTAGGGAAATACGGAGATTTTAAGTTCGCAGCATGGTCCTTTGGGAGTCAACTCCCAAATCACTTTAGATTTTTTCCCCTCTTTTGTGCCAATCCAAAGGGAGTATCCCTGCAGGGGCAGCCATTCCACAAATTCTCGTTCATAGACCAATCCATTGATATAGGTCAATTGGTCTTTTTTGATTTGTTCATCCTCCCAAAGCAGCGGTTGGTGTTGGGCACAAAACGGATGAACCCATTCCAAATGTTGGGGAGTACGGATCAGTTCCCAAACCCTTTCTACATCCGAACGGAGTATTTTTCGACGCCAAATTTGAGGTCTCATCCCTTTAGATTTCCTTAAATTTAGGCATTAAACCAGAAACACCAATGAAACAATTACCGATAGACGTTTTTAGTACATGGGCAACCAATGGCAAGGACGAAGGCATGGAAAAAAACCATTCGCTTGCTGTTTCTGAAATGTTGGCTTTTGCGACCCAAAATTTAGAAGACTACAGTTGTATCGATGCGGGCTGTGGGAATGGTTGGGTCGTACGACAATTGGCCCAACAACATCGGTGTCAACACGCTATAGGGGTGGACGGTTCGGCACCCATGATCGAAAAAGCCAAGCGACTGCACCCCATGGGGACCTATTTCTGTGGGAACCTTATGGAGTGGCAACCCCAAGAGCCCGTAGATCTGGTTCATTCCATGGAAGTATTTTACTATATGGAAAACCCTAAAGCACTTGTTGAAAAAGTTTTTCAGACCTGGTTAAAACCCAACGGACGTTTGATTATTGGGATCGATTTTTATCAAGAAAATACAGTTTCTCATACTTGGCCAGAGGATTGTGGTATTTCCATTATGCAGTTGTTCTCTCAAAAGCAGTGGCAATCTTTTTTTGAACAGGCCGGTTTTCGGGAAGTATCTTCCTGGCGTGTGGGAGAAACGGCCGATTGGGCCGGAACTTTAGTACTTACTGGAATTAAGTAGTTTTCAATCCCTGCATATACAGCTGTTCAAAAGCTTGGAGTGCTTTTGGATTTTTCATTGCTCCTGGAGTTGCGGCTTCGGCTAGAGGGACCCCCATAAACAATTTCTTTACCGGAACTTCCATTTTCTTACCACTGATCGTAACAGGAATTTCTTCCACTTCTAGAATCTTATCCGGAACATGTCTAGGGGAACAGTGCTGCCGAAGTTGACTTTTGATTGTTTCCAACTGCTGGCTATCCAGAGGGCTTTTTACGGTGACAAAGAGTATAAGGCCACCCCAAGGAGAGCCTACTGGGATATCCACAATAAGATGTTCCTGAAGAAACTCCAGACCGTCTAAAACCCCGTAGATTTCCGCTGTACCCATACGTATACCCCCCCGATTGAGCGTTGCATCTGACCGCCCAAAAATTTGTATTCCTTTAGAAGGATCAATGGCTATATAATCTCCATGCGCCCAAACCCCAGGGAAAGCCTCGAAATAGGATTGATGATATTTTGTAAAGTCGGGATCTCCCCAAAAATAAAGAGGCATACAGGGCATGGGCTGGGTGAGGACCAATTCGCCTGTTTTCCCGATCAAGCGATTGCCTTCGCTGTCCCACGCTTCGATAGAGGCTCCTAACATAGGTGCTTGTAATTTTCCAGCATAGACCGGTTCAAGTGGATTTCCGCCTAAAAATGCGGTACATACATCGGTCCCTCCGCTTAAGGAAATGATATGTGCTTTTGGGAATTGCTGCTGCAACCATTGAAAGGCTTCTTTCGACAAGGGTGCTCCGGTAGAACCAATGGTTTTTAGACCCGTATAAAAAATCCCTTCCAGTTCTTTTTTCATACAATGGATATAAAAAGGAGCTCCATGTCCAAAGTGTTCGATTTGATGATCCGCTGCAAACTTCCATTGAGCATCCTCCTTTGGATAGGTGGCAGCGCCATCGTAAAGACAAAGGGTTGCCCCACAAAGCAGGGCTCCTAGAGCGTAGTTCCACATCATCCATCCCGTAGTCGTATTCCAAAAGAATTTTTCTCCTGCTTGTACATCCTGATGCAGCGCCAAAGCTTTGTATTGCTCCAAAAGCATACCTCCCGTTCGGTGGGTAATGGCTTTGGGTTTTCCTGTAGTCCCTGAAGAAAACAAAACCCAAATGGGATGATCGAAAGGAACGGCCACCGGATTTAAATCCACTTGTTGGGGATCATCCAAGTCCCATGCATTCAGGTCGTCTTCAAAAACAAGGGTTTTGGTAAGGGAACTCAAACGATCTTCTAACTGTTTAATTTTTTCCTTTTGATCGTAATATTTTCCCATATAGGAATAGGATCCATGAGCGCATAGGACTTTAGGTTCCAGTTGTTCGAAACGGTCGATAACACTTTGAATTCCAAAATCAGGAGAACAACAACTCCATACGGCACCTAAGGCATTGGTCGCTAAAAAAGTAGCGATCGTATCGGGATGATTAATCAAATATCCAACCACACAATCGCCTTGGGATATTCCTGCAGCTTCCAATTCAAGTTTGATATCATAGGCACGCTTCAACAAACTCTCCCACGACAGTTGCTGTTCGAGTCCGGTTTCATTTTTAAAAATAAGGGCTGCTCTGTTGGAAGCTCTGTGTCGAATCAGATGCTGACAATAACTCATTTGGGCTCCTTCTAGCCATTGGGTTTTATAAAAGGGGATTTTTGGGTTTACCCATTCCTTAGGGGGTAGGGTAAATTCGATTGAAAAAAACTCCGAAATGGCCCTCCAAAACGCCCCCAATTCCGCTACAGACCATTGGTGTAGGGCTTTATAATCGGGAAAGGATCGCTTTTGGTCTTGTTCCACAAAATCCCAAAAGGCTTTTAGATTACTTTGCTTTTGGGTTTGCTCGGATGGATACCAAATCGGTTTTTCGGCTGCCTGCATTCGTAAAAGGTAAAACAACTACAATTGATCCGCAAACATTAGAATCCTTAAGGCCTCCATAGGATCATTCTTTTCTAAGATCTTTTGTGCCAATCGATGCAGTTTTAAACGTTTGGATCTTAGGTCTCCTTGCCGGCAAATTTTTTGAATCACTTCAGATTCTTGCAATTTATTGATTTCCGTTGCCGGAGGCATTTGACTCAGTTGCCCGAGACGGCCCAAGTCATTTCCGGTGAGCACTTGACTTAAGCGAATGCTTTGGGGCAATTGATCCACACCCATACCCAAGGCTTGTCCTGTAGACTCCAGTTCAAAAAGCGATTCAGGGGTGGCTCGGATATAGGTATTTTTACCCAGCCGCCCGACCAAATCCAGGGTGTAGGGATCCAAATATCCCTGTGGATCGAGAAATCGATTTTGGATATGAATCAGTAAGACCCGACAAAAGATGAGATTCCCCGAACCTCCCCGATCTCCCAAGGGAATTATTTTCTCCACCTTACATTCAAAACTGGCCGGGGATTCGCCCACTCGAGGGGGTTTAACCTGTTTACTTTGGATGGGCGTTAGCCCCGATTTTTTAAATTCATCCACCTTTTTGGGATACGGATGGCTCGATAGGGCCATCTGCTGTACGATAGCATGATTGACTATATTTATAACAACTTCGGGAACTTGCTGTGCATTATTTAAACTGTCTTTTGTGGATCCGTCTCTTGCTCGTCTGGCAGGTGAAAATATAAGCGTAGGCGGATGCGTACTGAATACATTAAAAAAGCTGAATGGACTTAGATTGACCTCCCCTTCGGTATTGATGGTACTGGCAAAACAAATGGGTCGAGGTGCTACTGCAGATAGCAAATGCCGATGTACTTCGGCCTGATCTAAGGTATTTGGATCCAAGGTGGTGTAATGGTTCATTTAATCGGATTTACGGTATTTTCCAATGTTCCAAAACCCAAGGTATACGCATCCTTTTTTGCGGTTGCTCTAAACCGTATCTGGTCTCCATCTTCAATAAAGCTTCGTTTTTCGGCATTGGAAAATTGCAATGGAGCCGTTCCATTTTTGGTTAATTCCAATAAGGATCCATAAGACTGGGGCTGTTTTCCAGAAATGGTTCCTGATGCCAAAAGATCTCCAACTCTCAGGGGACAGCCATTGCTACTGTGGTGTGCAATTTGTTGCTCCAAGGTCCAATACAGATATTTCGTATTCGACTTACAGATCTGATATTCCTGCCCCGCTTGTGTCTGTAACCAAACTTCCAATTGAATATCGTAATTCCAGCGCTCTTTGGAGTGTAGATAATCTAAGACCGGGGTGTCTTGTTTTGGAGCAGGAACCTTAAAGGGCTCCAAGGCTTCGATAGGTATTACCCAGGGAGATATACTGGTAGCAAAATTTTTTCCTAAAAAAGGTCCTAAGGGGACATATTCCCATTGTTGGATATCCCGAGCCGACCAGTCGTTGCATAAAACCAAACCAAAAATATAGCTATGCGCTTCCTCTATTGGAATCCGCTCACCCAAGGGATTTTCCTTGCCAATAATACAGCCCAGTTCTAATTCGAAATCCAATTTTTCGGTGGCCCTAAATTCAGGATTTGCACCTTTATTTTTAACGATTTGTCCTTGGGGACGGTGGATCGTTGTACCACTGGGAACCACCCTCGAAACACGTCCGTGATAGGCTACCGGCAGATGTTTCCAATTGGGTAAAAGGGCTTGTTTGGGGTCTCGAAATAGCTTTCCCACATTGGTAGCATGCTCCAAACTCGAATAGAAATCGGTATAGTCACCAACCCGAATGGGTAAGTGCATCTGTACAGTCAAAATAGACACGGATATATTTTTTAATTCTATATCAGGTATGCTATTAATCAGGTCTTTAACGTCTGATCGGACTTTTTGAGTAACTGTTTTTCCCAAGGCAATAAAGTCGTTTAAGTGGGGCTGTTGGAGCACTTCTATATCCATATCCCACCCTTCTTTTTGAGCTAGATTATACAGATCGATCACCCGATCTTTATAGGCCACTCCCACCCGAGGCTTTTGATTGGGGAGAGAAAAAATTCCAAACGGAAGGTTGTGAATAGAAAAGTCAGAAAAGAGATCCTTTTGGGTCATGAAGTCCAGGAGCTATAGTAATTTTCATCTTGAATTTTAAGTGCAGTTTCGGTCAGTTGTAAGGGTTTAAACGTATCGACCATCACAGCTAATTCACGCGTTTCTTTTTGTCCAATACTGGCTTCATAAGTACCCGGATGGGGTCCGTGTGGAATGCCTGCTGGATGCAGTGAAATATGCCCGGGGGCAATGTCGTTTCGGCTCATAAAGTTTCCCTCAACAGAATACAATACCTCATCCGAATCTATATTGGAATGGTGGTAGGGTGCCGGAATGGATTGGGGGTGATAATCGTATAAGCGGGGACAAAAAGAACAGACTACAAATGTGGAAGTTTCAAAGGTTTGATGGATGGGTGGGGGAAGATGAATTCTTCCAGTTATGGGTTCAAAATTGTGTATGGAAAACCCATAGGGGAAATTGTATCCGTCCCATCCGACCACATCGAAGGGATGGGTTTGATAGGCGACTTCGTGCAACATGCCTTCTTTTTTTATTTTGATCCAAAAAGACCCTTTTTGATCTTGTGGCGACAGTTTTTGGGGGAGTTTGTAGTCCCGTTCACAAAATGGGGAATGTTCTAAAAGTTGACCAAAATCGTTTCGATACCGTTTGGGGCTGTAGATGGGTTGATGCGATTCTACAATCAAGATCCGATTGTCGCGACCCTCAAATTCCAGCTGATGGATAACCCCCCTAGGAATAAGCAAATAGTCTCCCGGTTCAAACGGAATTTCACCCATAAAGGTTTTTAAAATTCCTTTTCCATGATGGATGAATAGTAACTCATCGGCATCTGCATTTTTATAAAAGTAGGAGCGAATCGAATCCTGAGGAGCTGCCATGCCGATGCTTAGATCGGAGTTGATGAGGAGAATTTGTCGAGCCTCTAAATAATCTTTTTGGGGAGTAATATTCCCTCCGATCAATTTTCGGGATTGTATATTTTTAGCCACTGCGATTTTAGGGCTGATATTTTTTGGGGCTTTAAGAGCGCTGATTTGGGTAGGCCGATGGATGTGATAGAGCAGAGAAGACATCCCATCGAAGCCAATTGTTCCAAACAGTTCTTCGTAGTAGAGTTTCCCATCGGGTTTTCGAAACTGTACATGTCTTTTTTTAGGGATCTTACCCAACTGATGATAAAGGGGCATAGGTCTAGGTTTTGAGGTTTAGAGGGTCCCTCGGAGTTCTTGCTCTCTTTCTATGGCTTCGAATAAGGCTTTAAAGTTTCCTTTACCAAAGGATAAAGCGCCTTTGCGTTGAATGATTTCAAAGAAAAGGGTGGGGCGAGGTTCTACAGGTTTGGTGAAAATTTGGAGCAGATAGCCTTCTTCATCCCGATCTACTAAAATGCCCAGTTCCTTTAAGGTTTCTATGGGCTCTTCTATGCTACCTACCCGTTGGACTAAAGATTCGTAATAGTTTGCTGGAACGGTCAAAAATTCTACTCCTCGCTGTCGGAGAGCGATTACGGTTCCAATAATATCATCCGTTGCTACAGCGATATGTTGGACCCCAGGGCTTTCATAAAAGTCTAGGTATTCCGAAACTTGGGAACGTTTAAGACCAGGGGCTGGTTCATTGATCGGAAATTTAATCCGTCCGGTCCCGTCGCTTACTACTTTACTCATCAGGGCTGTATATTGGGTGGAGATATCCTGATCATCAAAAGTCAAAATATTGGTAAACCCCATGACTTCTTCGTAGAATTTTACCCACTTATTCATATCTCCTAATCCTACATTACCGACCATGTGGTCTATATATTTTAGCCCAATTTCTTGAGGCTTATAGTGTTCGTTTGTCCAGGGAATAAAGCCCGGTTTAAAACAGCCGCTATAGTTTTTTCGTTCGATAAACAGATGTAAGGTTTCTCCATAGGTATGAATTCCGGCAGTGATGATACTCCCCTGGTGATCCTTAGATTCTTGAGGTTCCATATAACTTTTAGCACCCCTTTGCATAGCCTCTTTATAGGCTTTTTTGGCGTCCTCTACTGTAAGAGCGATGCTGTGTACTCCGTCTCCATGACTGTCTATATGTCTTCCGATTTCGGTATTACTATGTAAGGGAGAGCTCAGAACGATTCGGATTTTCCCTTGGCTCAACACATAGCTTTCCCGATCGTTGAGCCCTGTTTTGAGTCCGGCATAAGCTAAGGGCTGAAACCCAAAAGCACTTTGATAAAAATGCGCGGCTTGCAAGCAATTACCCACAAAGAACTCTACATAATCCGTTCCTAAAAGGGGAAGAAAGTCTTGAGCTTTGGGATAAATTTTGGGTATAACAGCAGGTCTATGAAGCATGATTTAGGGCTTTTATGGTTCATCTACTTAAAGTTAGTAATTTTTAAACCGCTAGAATAGTTAGCGCAAACTTTAACAGTTTGCCTACATTCTAGCAGCAGAAATACGCTCTATTTTAGCGTAGGGGTCTTCCCTTGGATAAGGGCTTATAGGTGGTGTTTAGGGTAAGTCCGATTAAAATCAGTCCAACCCCGCTAAGAGTGTAAATAGAATAGGTTTCTTCAAACCAAAACCATCCTAAAAGCAGCGCAAAAATTCCTTCCAGATATTTTAGGGGAGCTATTTTATTGGTGGCTGCTATTTGAAAAGCTCGAGTCATATAAAGTTGTCCTACAAATCCGAAAACTCCCAAACTTCCCAAAAGTACCCAAGTGGTCCAATCCTGAGGCCACACCCATTGGGGAAGTGCAAAAATGAGACCGACAAGCGTAGAAACAGCCATAAAATAATTGACGATAACCAAAGGGTGTTCGCTCTTTCCGATCTTACGGATAATGATGTATACCAAACCGCTGAAGAAAGCAGAGGATAAAATGATACCAAAACCAATTCCGCTCAATTGCGAATCAAAGCCTTTTAAAATTAAAATCCCCACAAATGCAATGCCTATAAAGAGAATTTGTAGTCTATAAACGGTTTCTTTTAAAAGATAAACGGCAAAAAAAGTAGCAAATATAGGAGCGACATAGCGGAGGGGAACAGCAGCTCCCAGCGGGAGATAATTTAGGGAGGCAAAAAATAGCCCCATGGAAATTAACCCACAAAATGCTCGTATCAACAACCATTTAGGAGAGTTTCCTCGAAGGGATATCTGAGCTCTTTTGAGAAAATAAGTCGCCAAAAATAGACTTCCAAGACCTCTGAAGAATATCAATTGAAAGGTTGGAAAGTCACGTAGATACTTGATCCCTGCACTTAACATGGAAAAAGTCAAGGTGCTCAGGACCATGTAGAATATTGCCTTTTTTATCGTTGTATTGTTTTAATGTTCCTAATCAGTTCCTTTGTAGAGCGATCCGTCGGGCATAATAGCATTAACCAAATAGGCTTTCCGAAGTTCTTCCATATCCACTTCCGCTCCCTTTAGGTTCGCTCCACTTAAATAAGCGCCTTCAAAATTAACCCCTTTCAGCTTAGCAAATGAAAAATTAGCCCCACTAAAATTCCCTTTGGCAAATTCAGCAAACATTAAATTGGATTTGCTAAAGTTGGTACTGCTACAATTGGCTTTTCTAAAGTCGCTAAAGCCTAAGTTTGTTCGGTAAAAGGTGGCTCCGACACATTTACTTTTACTGAGATTTATATTGTTTAAATCGGCATAAAAAAATTCGGAGTTGTTTAGGTTCGCTTTGCTCAGATTGGCATCCGAAAGGTCCACCCCGTTTAATTCGATCCCATTCAGACGTGCTCCTTTGAGTTCAATTTCGGCTAGGGATACGCCATCGTCGCAAAGGTCTTGTAAAGCGATGATTCGGGCCTGACTATCTTCAATCCCAGAAGCATTATCGATGATGGACCAAGCTTGATAGTGAAACTGTTTTTTCCGTTCAGGATCGTCTTTGACAAAGAGCAAAACGGCTAAAAATATACTCAGCGGCTCGAGTGTATCGATGATGATTTGGATGGGTTCCACGGTTTGTCCTATTCCCGTCAGGATTAAAAACAGTACCGTGGCAATGGTTCCTACAACCCATTTGGGAGTTTTCCAGAACCAATTGACCAACATGGTAAAGATATTCTTATTGGTCTTTAATTGTCTTTTTTGGGTGTAGGTGAGTTTATTTTTGGAACGGCCTCTTTTGGGGGGTGGCGGGGTCACAACGATACGTTCCCCATCACTTTTGACGAATTCGTCCTCATCTTCCTCTACTATGGCCGTTATCTCCTCTTCTTGGGTCATGATTTCCACCACTTTTCCATAGGTTTCCTGCCAAGCTTTTTCCGTTTTAGGCCCCCATTGTTTTTCGTTAAAATCTTCCAGGGTTTTGATTAGGGCTTTTCCAACCAAATGGTAGTGTTGCTCGATGACTCCGTAGGCTTTATACTTTTCCCCTAAGGGTCCAAAAACCGATTGTAAAATCTCCGTATCCCGAACATTTTCTACCATTAGACTCAGGGATTGATATAGTTTATCCGCCTGTTTTCCCAAATCGGCTTGTCCAAATAAGGGTTTAATTTCAGGAGATATTTCAAATAGATTTTCGAAAAATCGTGGGACAAATGCTTCCTTTTGTTGTTTGATATTCTGAAAACACCTTTCAATAAACTCGTGATATTCGACCTGTTGGGTGTTTTTTGGAAGACTCTTTTTTTGCTTGATATTGGGCATCTCTGTGGGAACTTCAGGAGTAGCCATGGCCGCGCCTTGCAGCATCACCTCAACAACAGCTCCAAGGGTGGTTTCCCAGGCCTTTTCTACTTCAGGGGTCCATTCCTCTTGTAGGAAATCTGCTAGGCTTTCTATTAGACATTGACCAATGATTGGATAATGTTCGTTATGAACGCCGTATTTGACATGGTTTTTTCCAAGGGGAATCAATACACTTTCCAATACTTGAGGTTGTCGTAAATTTTCAACCAATAAAATCAGGGAGTCTAAAAGCTTTTCACTCTGTGCTTCTATAGATGTATTTTGAAACAAAGGTTTTAATTGAGGCGCATCTTCAAAGAGTTTTTGATAAAACTGAAGGGTTAGATTTCCTTCTTTTTGTTTGATACGTTCAAAACTATTTTCTACCAGCTGTATCCGTTTCAGTTCCGCTTCCATACATTCAAATGATTTATGTGTTACAAAACACCTATAACTCCCCCGTTTTTAGATCCAGTGAAATTTTTAATGATTACCCCTCTTGAAAAGATTAAAGGACCAAACTACTAAACATTCAAATATATTTTAGTATAAAAATCATTTTTGAACCCTTCTATTGACGTATCCGACAACTACATACAAAAAAACCCCCTTCACTTGAGTTGAAGAGGGTCTTAGTTTCGTTTCTATTATACGGTTATTGCGTCCGGAAGGTATAGGTTCCGGAATCACTTATATTGCCTTCTGCATCT
>WTJH01000038.1 GCA_011524915.1 Flavobacteriales bacterium
TGTTATACCAATGAAGAAATAATATGATATATTTAAACAAAATTATTACAGGAGTAAGACATGAAATTAAAAATACCATGGTGGGCAGTATCTCAGGTTATCATAGAACAGGTAAAGAAGACAGTAGAGGATATGCGAGAAGCAAAGCAGGACGACGACCAAATAACTAAGGACGAATGGCAGAACCTTCTAGCGGAAAACTTATTAGAACTGGTCCCACAGTTAGCACAGTTACTACATGACCATAACAAATAAAAACAGAGACATAACATTCATTAAAAACGTACTTCGTCTTAAAGAACGTAGTACGCAGGACCCCTTACGTTTTTTTCGTGCTACCCCGCCACAGAGGGCATTTATAAACGACCCTAGCCCCGTAAAGATGCTTCTAGGGGGTAACCAAGTAGGTAAGACTTATGCGACCTGTGCCCTTCTTCTGTACCATTGCCTGAACAGGCATCCAGTAATAAAGACAGACCCGCCCCCCATCGAAGCATGGTTAGTTACACATTCACACGAACAGAGTAGAACCATACAGGCTAAGTTATGGGATATGTGCCCTAAAGATGAGTTACACCCCGAAGTAGAGTTTGTGCCTGGTAAAGGCTTCCGAGGGTTAGCCCCAGTAGTAAGATTTAAGAACGGTTCCATTATACGTATTAAAACTGCTAATCAGGGTTTGGGCCTTGCTTCTGCTACTGCTAATCTTATATGTATCGACGAACCCGTAGACGCGTTGGTATTTAACGAGTTACTAGCCCGTACATTACGTGGGGGTACCGGTGGCAAGTCTGGTACATTGGCCATATCCATGACTCCTGTAGGAAATGTAGACGTACAATATCTTAGGGATATGATAGAAGCGGATAGAATATCTGTACATCGTGCAGCCCTTACCGTCAAGGATACAACGCCAGTAGGCTGTAAACCCCTGCTATCACAGGAACAAATAGACACGATTACCGAAAACTTCCTGCCCATCGACAGAGAAGCCCGTATTACAGGTTCTCTAGATGTAACCCCACAGGGGGTTATATTTGATTGCTTCGACCCTGTTACGATGATATCTAGGCAACCTGTACCGGCTGGTGGTGATTATAGATTCTGCGTAGGTATAGACCATGGTAGTCAACCCAATACACAAATAGCTATTCTTTGCTGTATAGATATGCAGGACCCCCAAGCCCCTTCCATATATGTATTAGACGAACGGGTAGGGGGAACAGGAACCCCAGAAGAACATGCAGCATCTGTACTTCAGATGTTAGATGATAATGGGGTAGACGGAAAACTATGTACGTGGACTGGTGACAATGTACACATGGGAGGACAACGCAAAGCGAAAAAGATGTCGAACCTTATTTTAATGCGAGCTTTCGAACGTGTATTACGTCTTCCACCGAAGGGGTTAGGATGGACTATTAGAACTGCTGTAAAATATCGGCACTCTGTTTACTTCGGGGCTTCTATGATTCATGCTATAATGCAACGCAGACAGTTTTTTATACAACCCAAATGTAAAACAACCATATCCAGTATTACTAATTGGACGATGAAAAGGACACAATCGGCCAGAAGTAAAGATAAATTTCAACATTCAGTAGATGCACTTCGATACTGCGTTATGCCCGTCCTAGACTACAGATACAGACCCCCCGCTAAAATGAGGTTATACTAAAATGATTAATATGAAACCCAACGCACCGACACAAGCAGACGATGCCAGATGGTCCCACACTGCACTAAGACGAAGAATGTTACAAGGTACTTGGGAACAGGACTTAGAAGACGAACTATATAGACATCTACCCACAGACAGAAGAGAAGCATGGGGGCCTTCGGATTTATCTAGTAATGTATTCGAACAGGTAAACCGCCAACTATCCGTACTCTATACAGAACGTCCACAAGTACATAACGTGGAAGGGGATATAGAACCATTACAGAAGATGGTAAACGATGCTGGTTTATTTCCGCTTATGCAGAGGATGCAGCAGTATACATTAGGTATGCGAGAATGTATTATGCGGATAGACGTAAACCCACATGCGGAAGGTATGACGGTAGACTATCCAGGAATACAATACAGAATCGTTACCCCAGATTATGTAATCTGTGATGCTTCGCCAGACTTACCAGATAAACCAAACTACTACCAGGAACTAAGACTAAGAACAAACAAGGAAGGTAAAACGGAATGGGTCTGGGATATCTTCGACATACGAGATTTAAATAACCCTAGATTCGGTATGTATAAAGCTGGTGCAGATGGAAGTATAGGTATAGATGTAAGCGAGGATTACATGGGCCATCCTGCCCATATCGGTTTAGATTCGTACCCATACATAGACAGCCAAGGCCGTCCATTTTTACCTATTACTATGTATCATGCGGAAAAGACAGGGTTATTATGGAATACCTACGACCAAAGCCAACTAGTTTACGGTTCTCTGCAAAGTGCTGTATTCTTTTCGTTTTTCTCTCATGCGTTGAGAGATGCATCATGGCCCCAACGGTACGCAATTGGTGTAACCCTATCGGGGCTTACCGCTATGGACCAAGATACAACCGCCAGAAGGACAGGTATAGCCACAGACCCCAGTAGCATATTAATGTTCCAACCTACGGAAGACACACAGCCCCAGATAGGACAATTCCAACCAGGGGCGGACGTACAAAGTTTATTAGAAAGTATTGCGAAGTATGAATACAGAGTAGCTACTACTTCTGGGATATCTCCCGCAGAACTCCAAAGAACTTCTGGGGACCCTAGAAGCGGTTATGCCTTGGCTGTATCTAGACAGGGACAACGCGAAGCCCAACGAAAGTACGCACCTGTTTTTAGGATGGCAGACGAAGAACTACTAACAAAGACAGCCATACTTAGTAATAGATTTTTAAATACATCCTTACCAGAAACAGGTTACAGGATTGCTTATAAGTCTTTACCGCTTAGTCCAGAAG
>WTJH01000064.1 GCA_011524915.1 Flavobacteriales bacterium
AGAGCTGCTTTTTTGTGGAGAAATATGTAATTTGTAGGATGTTGTTGTTTAAAACCATCCATGGCGCGCGTGTCGATCCGGTAGCCCATACCGCCAAGATTCTAAGTTCGCATCCCTATACCCAGATTCATATCGGTTCGGATTCTCAAAACATCGGTAAACAAACCAAATATACCACGGTCATCGCCTACCGCCTGGGCGGGCGAGGCGTCCACTATATCCTGAGTAAAACCCAAGTGGAACTCATCCGAGATATGTGGACCCGGCTCTGGAAAGAAGCCGAACTCAGTATCGACCTAGCCGAATGGCTGACCCAACAAATCTCCGTCCGGGTAGAAATTGATATGGACTATAACGGAGACGACAATTTTAAATCCCATAAACTGATTTCAGCCACCAAAGGTTGGGCCAATTCGTTGGGCTATAAAGTGAATGTAAAACCCCATAACCAGATCGCTACCCGCGCAGCAGATCACCACTGTAAATAATATGCATATCCTTGTTTTAGCCCCGCCCTCCTATCACCGCAATTGGAAAAATGCCTTCGACCGCTTGGCTTCCCAACACCAACTCTACAGCAGTGTGGAAGAAGCCCTCCCCCATGCCGCTGCTATCGAAGTGATCCTGTTGTGGAAACAAGATCGGGGGAGCCTACACCATTTTCCAAACGTCAAAGTCTACTACTCCATGGGAGCCGGAGTAGATCATATCCTGAGCGACCCCAGTCGGTTGCTTAATATTCCCATTTGCCGCGTGGTGGACCCCTATATGGCCAACGATATGGGTAACTTTTTGGTGATGGCCGTCCTCAATTATCATCGGAGGTTTTATGAAATCTTAGAAAACCAAAGACAGAAACATTGGGATCATGTCAACCTTCCCAACATCCCCGTCCGGATCGGAATAATGGGGATGGGTCATCTCGGCCAAGCCATAGGCCAAAAGCTGCATCAACTTCAATTTCCAGTCTTTGGCTTTAGCCAAAAACCCAAAACCGACCTGCCCTATCCCTGCTATAGCTCTGCTCACTTGGAAGAGTTTTTGGCTCAAATCAATGTTTTGCTGCTCCTTTTACCGGCCACTCCTGCGACCGTGGGCTGGCTGAACCGGGATTTTTTCCAAAAATGTAGTCCCGGCACCTATCTGATCAATGTGGCTCGAGGGCCTTTGGTGGTTACCTCAGACCTGATCCAAGCCGTCGATAGCGGACAGCTGAGCGGTGCCCTCTTGGACGTCTTCCCCCAAGAACCCCTCCCTGCAGAAAGTCCCCTCTGGACCCACCCCAAAATTCAGGTCACTCCGCATATTGCCAGTATCACCGCCCCCGAAACTGCCGCCGAGCAAATCTTTAAAAACCTAGAGGCCTGGGTAAAAGGCAGCCCATTGGCCTACCAAATCGATCCATACAAGGGCTACTAGATCCCCAGAGATCCCTAAAAAAGGAATTTTTTGGTGTGTTAAAGTTTTGGGGGGAACGCCCAGCAGCGCAGGATTATGGCTATATTGGGATATCCCAAACCCTTGAACCCAAAAACATATGCATCATTTTTTAAACGGCATCTCGCTCCTCTTCAATCCCTTGGAAACACAAGAGCTGTATTTTAAAAATCAAGCGCAACAGGAGTCCTATTGGTTAACCGCGCTAGCCTATTTATCCCAAGCGTATCATATTTCTGCCAAAACGATCGAAAAACAGCACTAAAAGATTACAAATGATAGTTTAATTACTATCTTTAAACTGTTCTTTTGTCCTTGCCCCAAACCCATGAAAAGGTATAAAGTACGTGAGATACTGAATCTGTTGAAAGAAGATGGCTGGTATATGGCTAGACAAAAAGGAAGTCATCGTCAATTGAAACACCCCCTAAAGAAAGGGACAGTTACGGTCGCTGGGAAACCAAGTGAAGTAATTCCTCAAAAAAACTTGAATAGTATATTTAAACAAGCCGGTTGGCGATAGATTAATAGTCTTCAATTAAAAAAAATGGAAAAAATTATTGTTGATGTCAGTTGGGATTCGAACTACGGTGCTTCGAGTGATGAGATCTTAGGATGTGTAGCCCTACACAGCACCCTCGAAGGGGTTCAAAAGGAGTATGCCCAAGTGTTGCAAATGCATCTGGAAGGTTTAGATCAAATCCCTGCCCGACTATGCAAACCCTATGAGTTGATCTTTCGTCTGGATGTGCATGCCCTGCTGAATCGGTATAAGGGAGTCATTACCTTTAAGGCACTTGCTGAAGTAAGCGGAATAGATGCCCGCCAATTAGGACACTATGCTCAAGGAAAGCGGAAAGCAAGACCACAACAACGAGCAAAAATTGTCCGTGGAATCCAAAAAATTGGTGCAGAGTTTATGGCCGTAGAATAAACTTATTATAAAGCTATTAAGCACCAAAAACTATATTTCTTAAGGCTTGGAAGTGCTGTGGTGCGATGCTTTCTGCTAATGGATAGCTTTGTTTAGATAGCCACCAACCGTATACCAATGCGATCGATAATCCGTCTCTTCTGACATATCTTTAAGAAGTTTGTACCCCTCAAAAGGATTCAAAGCAGATAATACACCGAGAAATAAGAATTATTTCATTTGGATAGATATGTAGATTGAGGCTAAACAAACTTAACAAAGACGAATGAAAACTAGCCCTATGATCCTAATTTTAACATTCGTTAAACGGCTTAGTTATGGACCCTAAATCGAAAAGAATCTTAAACCCCCAAAGCTTGGAGTAAGGGGTCTACCTTAAACCGAACTGGATCGGTGGTGGGGAGTCCGGTTTCTTGGGCCACTTCAGCTATTTTTTGGCGGGCATCTGCCTCCGAAAGTTGAACCGTGTTTAGGGCAATCCCTACCACTTGGGCCTGTGGGAAATTTCCGGCCGCTCGGGCCACGGTTTCATTGAGATGAATCACCTCTGCTAAAGGAGGGATCGGAAAAGCCGGCAGGTTTCGCAAATGTATATGGTGGGCCGGTACACATAAAATCAGATGGGTGGGGCAACTGCCCCGCATCAGGGGTAAGGTAGCCGTACTCCCCGGATGCAGCAATGACCCTTGGCCTTCGATCAGGATCCAGTCGCTATGACTTTGTTCCAAGACCGCTTCTTCTACTGCACCACAGGCATGATCTACCTTATATGCATCTAAGGGGATCCCGGCTCCTGTCAGGGTAATCCCAATCTGCCCCGTGGCAACAAAACTAACCTGATGCTTTTGTGCTCGCATTTCGCTATAGACTTCCAAAGCTGTGGTCATCTTGCCGGAAGCCATATCTGTCCCGACAAACAGGACTCTTTTGTTCGATAGATTTTTAGCCTTGCCAGAGGCGATGGCCGGGATTTTGGCAGGCACCCGAACATCCCAAATCCATTGGTGTTGTTGCAGGCGGTCTTGATAGGTGGGCAAAAGTAAATCGTGCAGGCCGTTGACGATAGAATAGCCCAAGGCCAAGGCTTGTTGAATGACCTGATGCCAAGGCTTAGGAATTTTGCCTCCCGAAGGGGCAATCCCCAAAATCAGGACTTCTCCGCCCAAAGCTCGACCCTGCTCTAAATTTTGTAGGATCGGAATTTCTGTTGGGTAGCCCAAAAGGGAAGAGAGCTCCTGCCCGTGTTGTTCGGAGTCGATTACCCCCACTATGGGGTTGGCACTGTAGCGCAGCACCCCATGGCCCATTTTTCCAAAGTCGCTTTGGAGGTGTCCTTCCATATAGACCACAACATTCTGATGGGGTTTAAGCATAGTGTTCTGGATTTAAATGAGTTCCCAAGCCCGGACGATCACTGATTTGTGTGACTCCGGCTTCTAAAGTAAGGCCCGAACTGGGATCGGGTTTTAGATTGTAATGCGAATCCAAATCGATATAGTCCAAATCGCCAGACAGATGTGCCCCAGCACTGATGGCCACCGAAGATTCGCCCATACAGCCAATCATGGTTTGAAGGCCAAAGGCTTGAGCCGTATGTTTGATACGAAGGGCCTCTGTGGGGCCCCCACATTTCATCAATTTGATATTGACCCCGTCCACCCAAGAATACCAGTTGGGAAGATCGGAAGCCATATGACAGGATTCGTCCACAAAGATGGGAAGTGCCCCTTGCGCTTTAAGGGCCCGAAGTCCTTGTTCTTGTCCTTTGGCCAAGGGTTGTTCTACATAGGCCACCCCTCGGTCGGCCAGCCAAGGGATCATCTCCAAGGCCTGCTCCACCGTCCAGCCGCCGTTGGCATCGATCCGAAGGGCCATTGGACTGCTATTGGCCTCCAGGACGGCTTCCATCATGGCCTTATCCGCAGCGATTCCCGCCGGACTGCCCAGTTTTATTTTTAAGGCTTGAAAATCAAGGTCTTTTGTTTTTAAGGCCAGTTGTTGAGCTACGGCTTCTGGAGGGCAGATCCCCAAAGTTACCGAGGTGGGTTGGGAAGGTTTGGGCAAGCCCCACAGCTGGTAGAGGGGCACTCCTGCTTGTTGTCCCCACCAATCCCAAAGGGCCATATCGATAGCCGCATATACGGTTCGGGGAATGCCCATGGACAAACCCTGCCGATAGGCTTCTTGGGGAACATCGCCCCTATAGTTCTCAAAAAAACGCCTGATCTCGGCACGAATTTTTGTGGGGCTTAAATCGGGCTGATCCGAAGTTGGAGCCACTTCGCCCCAAGCTTGGATTCCGTCGCGTTCCAAGGCCAAAAAGACATTGGTGGACTGTTTTCGCACCCCCCTGCTGATCGCCAAAGGGACCTTTTTGGGCATGTCAACGATATAGCAACTGTATTCCCACATGGGATAAAGATATCTCTAAAGATTGGATTTGTAGGTGCTAAGCATCAAAGCCGCTGTAAGGCAAAAGCCTTATTCGTTCGAAATGATCTTCATGTTTCGGATACAGACCGAAAATGAAGCGTCCTCGGGAATATCGTATTTGGTAAAGATCAAAGTAAAATCTTCTACCTGTGGGATGGGAATAATGGCTTCTTCGAATTCGGTTACCGTATTCGAGGTTTCTTCCCAAATGGGGGGCAGTTCCGCTGGATTAACCCCCAGATTCGTGGAGGGGAAAAAGGAAACCGAGAGTTTTTTCGAGGTTTCGTCCGTGGTGGCAGAGCGGTATTCAAATTTATATTCGAAAACTAAACTTTTTTCGGCTCGGGTAAAGCCACTAAAGGATTTTGAAATATAGGAGTCTCCTTCTAGGGTAAAAAAGGCCAGCATACTGTCTGGGCAAGAAGAATACATATGCTGAGAGAAGGGGGAACCCAAAGGGCCGCATTGGCCGTGGTGGTATCTTGCAAGCGCCAGGCACTGCTACTGGTCCCTGTAGAAACCTGATTGCCCCAAGCTTCTTCATATTCGAACTTAATATAATCGCGTTGGGTATTGATGTCGTAATTGGTGCCGTTGGCAGCTCCATGGGTAACCGTATAGCGCCCAAAGGGATAAAAGCCTACATTGACACTGATGGGAGAGACCATATCGTCTGCCCGACCGCGTAAAACCAAATGAGGAATATTGTTGATGGTGTCTAGGGTTGCAGATACGCTAGCAGCCGAAAGATTATCCGCCGGGATAGGGTTGCCGTCGAAATCTAAAGGAATCCCTCTTTCGATGACCCATACCAAGCTGTCATAATTTTGAGCCGTTGAAATAAAAGTCACCGGAACTACATCATTGTCGGCCATATGATTGATGTTCCTTAGGATGGTTCTTTGGGTAGCGATAAAATCTGCAGTTAAAGCGCCCGAGCGGTCACTCGGATTCCCTGTAGGACCGATCAGCTCGTCTATAGGCTCCGGTTCCGGTTCTTCGGGAGTGGGCTCCGTACAGGCCAAAAGCCCTAACAAAAGGCTTCCCCAAAGCAAAATATATCGATAATCCCCTACCATCGTACTGCAAAAATAGCTAATCCTTGTATACCTCAGTGCTTTCGGAGCGATTTAACATAAAATAAGTCCAAAAAAAAACCTTCGGGAAGTAGTCCCAAAGGTTCATAACCATAAACCAATTCATTCAATGAAGAATTGTAAGACAAAAATATAAGTTTCTAAAACATTATGCAAGCATAGTAAATGGTATCGCAAATAAATTGCTAAATTTTTGTGTTTTCTTGAAAAAAGGAAGGGAAACGAGATCAATTCAACCAATTGATTGAAAATCTTTAATTTTGTGTTATGAATTTAAAGAGGGTCCTGTGGATTTTTGGAGGTTTAGGCCTGCTCACTTTCCATCAATGTACACCATTGGAAACGGAAATTATCGATACCACCACTCCCATAACACTGAGAGAGCGGCTTCCGGCTGTGGTTCGTCAGAACGAAGATAGCTTTACCTGGTTCGATACCAACGGGGGTAATGTAAACTCCCGAGTCAAGTTTCAATTGTTGAGCAATATTGTCTTGGACAGTATTGTATGGGTTTTTCCTGGAGCCAATCCCGACCGTGTGGAGGGAGCCCTCCAAGCCCAAACCGATTTTCTGGGCTATGGTACCTTTCGACCCTATGTTGCTCTTACGCAAATCGACTCCACCTCTTCGTCCCGTACCCGTATTCTTCGCGATACCTTATACGCCAATCCTGTAACAGTCAACTATTCCGAAAACGATTGGAATTCATATTTACGAATCGGTCCCGATGTCTGGGAAAACTTTGGCCCCAGTAATATTCTTATCGGCCGAGATACCTTGGTCGATCAGATGGCAGATTCGCTGATGATATCCAAACGATTCGAAGGCCTTAATGGTCGAGATGCCAAATTAAAATTCAGCTTTAAGGTCACCAAAAACCTCCCTGCCCTAGCCGGAACAGGAAGTGCCAAAAAATTCTCCATCCTCATCGACGATTTTGAACGTTTCGATGTACGCGATGTAGGGAATGACCAATTCTATAACACTACCATTACGCTCCGTAGAAAACAACAATTCGATTTGGCCATTGTACGCTATCCATCGCTCTACCAGACCCGTTGGAGTATCAGTACGGCCTCACCCACCTCTATAGATGCCAATACCTTAGAAGTATATCAGCCGGCCGAAGACTCGAATACCCTTATTGGATATCCCCTTGCCTTGGCGGACAGTACCTATGTGGAATTGGCCTATGGAAACTATCGTTTTGGGGTGGACCCCAGCGGGTCGCGCCTGATCGAAAATGGAACACCCATTTTACTTTTAGGAGAAGACGACGGTAGCGGAAACTACAGCGGTCAATATAAATTGGTGGTGAGTTTAGAACGAGGACTCCCCAGCCGATACCGACTGTTCCGAGACGTCAACTACAGCGATAACGAAGAGCGTTTCGATGTCTTTATCGACGACTTCCGTTTAGAATTTGACTAGTTGGCTTCTATCGTCCGCAAGGCGATACTCCCCTCTATCGAGAGTTTCATCAGTTTAGGAAATCCCTTTCCTTCGGCTTCTGTAGTTACCCAAAAATGATTTGCATCAATGACTTTAACCGCTTCTATCTGAGCCGGGTTTAAAGGGATGATGTATTCTTGAAAACGGAGTGCTCTCAGGTTTTGAGGGTCCACCTCGTGGGCCACATACAGATATTGCATGCCTTCAAAAGTATAGGCCGTTAGGGCTAGGGTTTGAGATGCTGCATCATAATCGGCTCCCGTAATTAGGGACTGAACCTCAAAACTGAGGTCGGAAGTCAGCTGATAGTCTCCGGCTTGCTTGGGAACTTGATAGATATGCGTACGAAGATTGAGTCGATCTTTAGAGAACAAAAGCAACTGATCTCCCATAGCGGCTAAAGCTTCCGAGTCGAACGGGTGCTTTTTTCGTGGTAAAAAATCCTTTTGATTGGCATAGGCAATTCGGATGACTTCGGCTTGTACCGGAGCTTGAAAAGACCGATCGACTTTTAGGATTCTAAGTTTTTTGCGCTTCCCTAAATTGTTTCCGGTATTGGCGATATATAAATATGTATCGTCTTGAGCCAAATCTTCCCAATCCGTATTTTTTTGGTCGCTAATGGAGATGGCATCCACCAGTTTGCCCTCGGCCGTAAACCGATAGATTTTGGGACTCCCGCCCGAATCGTTATGGGTGAGGAAGAGATCGTCAAAAAGAGCCAGGCCCGAGGTTTCGTTTACTTCTAAAGGCATGTTTTGAGAAGAAAGAATTTCAGCCGTTTGGGCTTGAAGATAAAAGGTGTTCGCTAGAATTATAGTGAATAATGATACGTGAAAGGACCGCATAGGGATGATTTAGGCTCTAAAATTAAACAATCATCTGTATTGAGCGACGCAATTGTTCTAAATTAGCGGCACCTATGAAAATATTAGTTACCGGAGGATTGGGATATATCGGTTCGCATACGGTCTGCGAGCTGCTCCAACAAAACTATGAGGTTTTGGTGGTAGACAACCTGTCCAATGCCGATTTGGAATCTTTGGACCGGATCCAAGCCAGTTGTGGGAAACGTCCCGAATTTGAAGTTTTGGAACTCTGCGATGCTGCAGCGGTTGACCGCTACTTTAAAGCCCACCCCGATATCCAAGGGATCATTCACTTTGCCGCTTTTAAGGCGGTAGGCGAAAGTGTCCTCCAACCTTTAAAATACTATCAGAACAATCTGAATAGCCTGATTCATATTTTGGAAGGGATGCAATACTGCACCCAACTGCCTGCCTTGGTGTTTAGTTCTTCCTGTACGGTCTATGGACAAGCAGATCAAATGCCCATCACAGAAGAGGCCCCTTTTAAACCGGCGGCTTCTCCTTATGGACAAACCAAACAAATGAATGAGCAAATTCTACAAGACTTTGCCCATCAACAGGCGAATTTTTCCGGGATTGCTCTGCGGTATTTCAATCCCATAGGAGCGCATCCGTCTGGGAACTTAGGAGAAATCCAACAGGGAAAACCCGAAGCACTCTTGCCCTTTATTACGCAAACGGCCTATGGAATGCATCCAGAGCTGGTGGTGTTTGGAGACGACTACGACACCCGAGACGGCAGTTGTATTCGAGATTTTATCCATATCATGGATTTGGTTGAAGCCCATATTGCCGCCCTCAATTATTTGGCTAAGCGTCCCGAAAAAGGCCTGGAAGCCATCAATGTCGGAACGGGAATCGGAACAACCGTATTGGAGATGATTCGCGGCTTTGAAGAGGTCAATGGAGTTGAGCTCCCCTACCGGATTGGCGCGCGGCGACCCGGCGATGTTATCAAAGCCTATGCCCAGATAGACAAGGCTCAAAAACTCTTGGGGTGGGAGCCCCGATATTCCCTTCAAGATGCGCTAAAAACCGCATGGGCTTGGGAACAAAAACTGCGGAGCTAAAATCTGTTTACTCTTTTGGAGCCGTCATTTCTGAAGAAGTCTCGGCTGCTTTTTCTCCAACAGCCCCCAACTTTATACGGAGCGTAAATTCGTGTGTTTTGGGCTGTAGGCCGTTTAAAATCCGATCGGTAGGTGTTTCATAGGCATAGCCCAGATCCAACATATCATTGATTTTAATAAACAACAAACTGGACAAGGCCGTATTGGAACGGTAGGAAACTCCTAAATCAAAAACTTCCTGATAACTTAAAAAGATAAGACCATCTATGGTATCGGGCAAGCCTTTGATGGTTCGTAGCATCACCGAAGGCTTTACTTCCCAATCTGTATTTAAAGGAAATTGAGTCCCTGCCGCCATATAAAAGTGTTTGCGATCTTTTGCAGACAGATAGCGGTCCACATCTCGGTCGGCTTCAAACAAACGCGGCATGGCCATGGAAAAGTAAAATGCATCGGATTGTACATATAAACCAACTCCCATATTGGGGATAAAGCGGTCGTAGGGCCGCTGGGCAGGATCGGAAAGGATATTATAGCTCTCCAAGCTTTGGGTTCGGGCACTGTAAAAGTTTCCACCCCCCTTTAAGCCCAGATACACCCGTGTTTTTTCGGTGAGTGGTAACTGATAGGAAAAATCCAAAGACATAAAGGTTTGTTGTTCTACAAAAACCTTGTCTGCAATTATATTGAGCCCTAAGCCTACTCGTTTCCCCATGGGGCGTCCATAGGTCAACAGGAGCGAGCGGGGAGCATCCGGGATGTTGAGCCATTGATTTCGATACGAAAGCGTCATTTGGTGCTGATCTTCGGCCCCCTGATAGGCCGGATTATAGGAAGCCAACTGATAGGGAAAAAGCGTGGCATAGACCTCCTGTTGCCCATATCCCCAAAGAGAGAAGAGCAGTGTGCAGCAACCGACTAAAATGTGTTTACGTCCCATGTTATTGTGTTATATACACCCAGCCGGTGTAGTCCATTTGTCCATCGTTTTCTAAATCGATCATATAGTAGTAACTGGCTTCTGGCAACAATTGATTGTTGTGGGTCCCGTTCCAGTCGTTTTGATAGCCCCGTTTTTGGAAAATTAAACGTCCCGAACGCGTATATACCCGAATGACACTATTGGGGTATTGATCCAGATTAATCACCCGCCATTGGTCGTTTATGCCATCGCCATTGGGAGAGAAAAACTCTGCCACTCGAATTTCATCGTCGGGATAGCCGTCGTTATTATCGTCTGGATCGGTAGAATTCGGGTCTCCATCGCCATCGTCGTCCGGCGGATAGGATCCTGGATCCAAAGGATTGGTCCCTTCTCGGATTTCGATCAGATCCGAATAGCCGTCGTTGTCATCGTCGGGGTCTAGATTATTTCCAATACCGTCGCCGTCGGTATCTATAGTTTCTGAAGCATCGTTGGGGAAGGCATCTTCGGTATCTAAAATCCCGTCGTTATCGTTGTCGGGGTCCGCCTCATTTCCGACGCCATCACCATCGGTATCCACTTGTTCGTTGGGATCCAAGGGGAAGGCATCTATAGGGATATCTATAGTCACCGACTGATTCGGGAAGAAATAGGCTTGGAACTCTATGACTCCATCGTAGTAGCCGTCGTTATCGTCGTCCGGATCGGTATTATCTCCAATACCATCACCATCCGTATCGGTGGATTCGGAAGGGTCGTTGGGGAAGTCGTCTTCCGTATCCGGAATCCCATCGTTGTCGTCGTCTAGATCGTCGTTATCTCCGATCCCATCGCCATCGCTGTCTGTATCTTCTGCCGGATCGGTAGGGAAATCGTCATCGGCGTCTGGAATTCCGTCGTTGTCGTCGTCCGGATCGGTGGAGTCGGGGTCTCCATCGCCATCGCTATCTGTAGGGGTACTACTGGCATCCAAAGGATCGCTTCCTTCGCTAATTTCTAGGGTATCCGAATAGCCATCGTTATCATCGTCCGGATCGGTAGAATCGGGGAGAAAATCTCCGTCCGTATCCAGAGGAGTACTGGCGGGATCCAAGGGGTCGGTTCCTTCGGCCAGCTCAACAGCATCGGGATAGCCGTCGTTATCGTCGTCGGGGTCGGCATTGTTACCGATCCCATCCCCGTCCGAATCCGTCGTTTCTGTGGGATCCATGGGGAAGGCATCCAAGGGGTCATCTACCCCATCGCCATCGGTATCCGTAATTACAGAAGCCGTAATTTGAATCAAGCCCAAACCGGCCAAAGTGGCTTGGATGGTGTTTAAAGAAGTATCTATGGTTGTAGGGCTTTGGGTATTCCAGTTGGCCCCATCGTATAGGCTGAGTTTTAGGTCTCCTTCGGCTAAACTCCCGACTTCACTATCGTCGTAATTGACAATAAGGTCGCCCGTATAGCTCCCCACCGGATTGGAAAAGACATAGATCCGTTGAATGTTATCAATCCCACTGGCAGCAGCCGTACTGTTGACTCGACTGAGCTGAGTATTGCTCAGAATGATGGTAGAAGCCGGCCGAAATTCGATTCCATCCACAAAAAGGGTCTCCCCTGTAGCGCCTAAAGAAAGTTGTTCTTGAGTCCCTACACTAATCAGTTGCGCCAAGGCTGGGCTTCCTAGGGAAGCGACAATTAGGGCGAGAAGTAGATTTTTAGCTTTCATCTATTGTTGGGCTTGGATCAGTTGTTCGACCATCTGTTGTAAAGCTTGGATTTGATCGGCTTGACTTTCCAATTGTTGTTGTTGCGTCTCGATTTGTTCTTGTTGTTCTTGGATGGCTTTGGTCAG
>WTJH01000174.1 GCA_011524915.1 Flavobacteriales bacterium
CCTCTTTCAGAAATGATCTTTACTTGGATGTTTTTGGCTCGTGCTTTAATCGAAAAGTCATCTAAAATTTCAATGACATCGTTATCTAGATATTGGGTTTTAGTTACGTCCAATTCTAAAGCAGCGGACTCGGGTATTAAGTCCAATTCATGTAAAATAGCTCCTTTATTAATAAAGGTTACTTCTTCTGCTAAGGTCATTTTAATCCGTTGGTTTCCATCGGTATGATCTTCAATGTGTAGGAAGTGAGAATTTTGGTAGCTTTTGATCAAGATAACTGTAATCCCTACCAAAAGTCCTAATCCGATACCGATCAATAAATCGGTAAAAACAATTCCTAAGATGGTTACTACAAAGGGTACAAATTGTTTCCACCCCAACTGATACATTTTTTTGAACAGGGCTGGTTTGGCCAATTTATAACCGACGATAAATAAAATGGAAGCTAAAACCGAAAGTGGAATTTTATTGAGAATCACCGGAATGGTCATAACAGAAATCAACAGGAAGAATCCATGAATAATCGCTGACATTTTTGTTTTTCCTCCAGACTGAATATTTGCCGAACTACGCACGATTACTTGCGTAATAGGAAGACCTCCAATAAGACCTGAGACAACGTTTCCAGTACCCTGAGCTACCAATTCTCTATTGGTGGGAGTAACTCGTTTTTCAGGGTCTAATTTATCGGTAGCTTCCACACAAAGAAGGGTTTCCAAACTGGCTACCAAGGCAATGGTAAATGCTGTGACCCATATTTGGGGATTGCTGATGGCTCCAAAATTAGGGAAGGTAAATTTTGAACCGAAAGAAGCGAGGCTATCCGGAACGGGAACACTAACCAAATGATCTGCAGAAATTCCCCAATCTGGGTTGTCTTGAGTTGCCATGGCATAAATTACACCCACAACAACAGCTACCAAGGGGCCTTGAATCAGTTGGAAGATTTTACCTTTCTTGGCGAGTACGTTTTCCCATAATAAAAGAATTCCAAGTCCCACAACAGCGATTAAGGTCGATCCTGAACTGATGTGGTTTAGGGCGCTGAAGATTCCACTAAAGGTATTTTCTCCGTCAGCTCCAGCGAAAGATAAATCTCCTTCTGGGACAGCATCATATCCAAAAAAGTGAGGAATTTGCTTGAGGATAATGATAATTCCAATACCGGTGAGCATTCCTTTAATAACCGATGAGGGGAAGTAATATCCGATAATCCCTGCTCCGAGCAGTCCAAAAACCAATTGGATAACACCTCCGAGGACAACAGCTAATAAAAAGTTTTCGAATCCGCCAAGGGTTCCGATGGCGGTTAGTACAATGGCTGCCAGTCCGGCTGCTGGCCCGCTGACACCTACGTTGGAGCCACTTAGGGCACCCACAACAATTCCTCCGATAATTCCGGCAATCAATCCGGAAAATAAGGGAGCACCACTGGCCAATGCAATTCCTAGACACAAGGGGAGGGCCACAAAGAAAACTACTATACTGGCAGGTAAATCTGATTTGATATGTTTAAACACATTCATGTTTTAATAATTTTAATATTAGAATTTTAAATACTGGAGTAGGTTGGGCTGTGTTCAATTTAGATTTGTGGGAAAGCGTTTTTCTGGGGAGGGGGCGTATGAATCTCTATGGATCCATGAAGGGTTTGCAGAACGAGGTAAGCCTCTAGTCGGGGACTCTCTTGTACAGATGCTAGGCGAGCGTTGGCGGAATTCATCAATTGATTGGTGATTTCTTCCTCTTTTTTTTCTTCTTCTTTTTTTTCGGTGTCATCCGCTTCGTTGGGTCCCTCCCAATCCAGACTGATGGTGTAAGAGTCTGTAAAATTCTGTTTGATTTGCAGAAATGACATGGCAAGCATGCAGCAAAGTAGTAGTGCAACACCCGATTGAAGTAAACGTGAATTTTTTATCTCTCTAAGAACCATCCAATAACACCAAGGAAACCCGGGGTTTCCCATAATTCAAACACAAAAATAAAAGTTTTGAAGGATTCTTAAGGGTTTTGAGACTTTTTCTAGAATTATAAGGGATGGACTCAACCATTCTTGTTTTTTTTCTATTTTGCGGGTGAAACCAAACAGAATGCAAAAGACTAATTTAAGAAGAATTCTTGCATTTCTACAAAAACTAACAATCAAATGAACACAAGTTTTACAACTCTTGACTATGCCGTATTTGCTATTTATGCAGTGGTTATTTTAGGAGTAGGATTATGGGTTTCTCGAAGCAAAGAGGGAGAAACCAAAAGTGCTGAGGACTATTTTTTAGCGAGTAAATCGCTCCCCTGGTGGGCTATTGGGGCTTCGCTCATAGCCGCTAATATCTCAGCAGAACAATTTATTGGCATGTCTGGATCAGGCTTTGCTGTGGGCTTAGCCATTGCGAGTTATGAATGGATGGCCGCACTCACCTTGATTATCGTCGGGAAATTTTTCCTTCCCATTTTTATTGAAAAGAAACTCTATACCATACCAGAGTTTGTAGAAAAACGATTTTCCAGTCAATTAAAAACCATTTTGGCAGTCTTTTGGATTGGACTTTATGTCTTTGTAAACCTTGCCTCAGTATTGTACTTGGGAGGTTTAGCCTTGCAAACCATTTTAGGTATTGACATGCTCACTGGAGTCATTGGATTGGCCGCATTTGCTGCAGCCTATTCGCTTTATGGCGGGTTGTCTGCTGTTGCTTGGACAGATATCATTCAGGTCGTTGTATTGGTATTAGGGGGTCTTATCACGACCTATTTAGCCCTAGATACAGTTTCTGGAGGAGCTGGATTTATGGAAGGTTTAAGTACCATTTATCAAGCGGTCCCTGAAAAGTTTGATATGATACTAGAAAAATCGAATCCTGAGTATATGAACCTTCCCGGTATCGGTGTGCTTGTTGGAGGGATGTGGGTCGCCAATCTTTATTATTGGGGATTCAA
>WTJH01000050.1 GCA_011524915.1 Flavobacteriales bacterium
ATGCATTTACGCTCCCTGAAGTAGAAAATTCTGTTGTGATTGGAGCAAATGCGGTTGTTTCTACCAACAATACAGTACAACTCGGAAATAACGATACTACTCTCGTAAATACCTCAGGAACGGTATCGGCATCTGCTTTTAAAGGAGATGGATCAATGCTTACCAATTTACCTCACACTTCAACCATTGCAAGCAATACAGCTGATATAGAAGCTTTACAAAATGCAATAGGGGTTGTTAAAATAGATGACAATTGGAATACTGCTGTTGGTGATGAGACCTTTATTAGTTTAGGTTCGAATGCTTCGGGCAACACCGCTTTGGGTTATAAATCCCTGGCCTATGCAACAACTGGAGGATATAATACAGGGGTAGGATATCAAACTTTGACCAACATATATGAGGGAAGCTTTAATATTGGAATGGGGCATAAAGCTCTACTTTCAAACGTAAATGGAAATAAAAATGTAGCGTTGGGATCCAGTGCTATGGAATCTTCCACCAGCGGAAATGAAAATACTTTTGTAGGCTATCTTTCCGGTAAATATGTAAACGGGAACAATAATGTAGGAATTGGTTCCAATATTCATGTGAACTCGAATTCTCCTTCTACTTTGACAGGAGTCACTTTATTAGGCGCTAATACAAGTGCAGTTGCAGATCTTTCCAATGCTACAGCTATAGGATCAGGTGCAGCTGTATCTTCTGATAACACGATACAACTTGGAAACGATGAAGTTACGCTTGTCAAAACTTCTGGAAGTGTTTCTGCTACTGCATTTTATGGGGATGGATCTCAGATAAAACTACCTCAAAATGACGAGACCAAAGATTTATTGGATATCATTGAGGAGTTAACGAGTAGAATTGAAGCCTTGGAAGCCAGCAATTCGGATGTTTTCAGTTTTGGATTTTCGGACAGTTACAGTTTGGATAATGAAAGTCAGTTTTTTGATTTGGAAAATCGGAACATGACCTCAAGTAACGATAACATTTATTGGGATTTATATTTAGACGACTGGAACTACAGTGATTTAATTTTTGGAACTGGAAATCTTGCGCAAATAAGCATACTACAGAACAACAATGAATATTCATTTGGCGAAATCAGTTCACTCGATGATATTGATCAGAATGATCTAAACTTTGAAAGTTCATTAATTGTCAGCCACGATGAATTTACAGATATGATTTTACTGGTACGAACATTCGGAAATATGAATCCAATGCTTCGTGTGTCCTCAAACAAATATTATTTAGTACGAGCCAAATATCTTTTTGTCAATAACAACGGCAATGGAGGTGTTTTGAATTTAGAGGCTAAAGAGCTTCAAGGAAGTTTTGAATTGTATTAAGAATTCACAGGGATTTAAATTTCAATTCTAGGCTCATGAGACATTATTTACATCAAGTTCAATCGATACAAAACCTAATTGCACTAACACTATTTAGTGTAACCTCTATTTTTGGACAATCCATCCAAGAAACAGGTTCCGGAATTAGTACGGGTGAAAGCTCTGTCAAGATTCAGGACAATGTAGGACAAGTATTTGTTGGAGCATTTTCGGACGGATCAGCCACGCTTCAAGAAGGATTTTTTTACTTAGCTGACACCACCAAACCTACAGTCATTTTGGAGGATGATGATGTTGATAATCGTATCAATAATCTAGGGGAAATATTACTTACCGCAACCTTTTCGGAGCCCATGATCAAACCCTCACTAAATATCGGAGGTATACTTATTGAAGAATTTACAAATGGCTACGAGAACAATACTGTATGGGAATATATTTGGGACATAGATGATTTTGAATTTATTGATGGGGAGTACAGTTTTAGCGTTGCTGGAACAGATTTAAGTGGAAACGCTTATGCAGGAACCGATAGCATCACCTTTATTGTGGATAACACTCCTCCAACAGTTCAAATTTTAAGCGATGATTCGGATGCTATTTTAATGGATTACGATGAAACTTTGATCTCGGCAATTTTCTCTGAAGCCATGACAGCCACCCCTACGATTTCGATCGGAAATACAATTATTGATCTACCATTTACAGCCAATCAAAGCGGTACTTTATGGACATATATTTGGGACGTTGATGATTATAACTTTCCTTTCGGAGAACAAAATATTTCTGTATCTGGTCAAGACTTAACTGGAAATCAATTAACCGGAAATGAGAGTATCACTCTTTCGTACAGAGCTCTTGAGGCAACTTTTGAAGCCCTCCCGAGTAATGATCTTGTAAAACAATACGATGAAATTCAAATACTTGCTAAATTCAATCACGAGCTTTACGCAAATCCCTACATCACTATCCAATACGCAGATGGCGCAAGCTCCACAATAGAATTGTATCCATCGATATCTTTGAATACAACAACTATTGGAGGGAATGCTTCTCCACAATCCTATGATATTTCCAACACAACAATGAACATAGGTTTTGATCTAAATGAAGGTTCAACCTTTGGCAATTCTACAAATGATTGGAGTTATTTGTGGATCCCTACAGATCAAACATATTTAGGCTCAGTAACCATTAATTTGTACTGGGAGGACTATAATGGAAAACCAATGCAATCCCTAACTCCACTCCGCTTTGAGTTAATCACAGGGGATGCTGATGCAGATGGTGTTTTAGATAAATTTGACGGCTGCCCAAATACTCCTGTAGAAGAAGCTGTAGATCCCACAACAGGATGTTCGGCTAGTCAGACGGATTCGGATCAGGATGGTATCATGGATGATATGGATATTTGCCCAGAGACCATACTTGATGAGGCTTATGAAGTAGACGAACAAGGCTGTGCTCCATATCAAATAGATACTGACGGAGACGAAATACCTGATTATTTAGATGCTTGCCCCAATACAGAAGAAGGAGCAGAAGTCAATGAAGAAGGTTGTTCTATCGATCAGATTGA
>WTJH01000060.1 GCA_011524915.1 Flavobacteriales bacterium
ATACTACAGCTACTGTTAAATCTTTAATAAACAGATTCCCAAATTATCCTATTGGTATAATTTTTGGTAACTTATGTATACCCTAAATCTATAACCTATGTACCTACTCAGCTTTAACCGCCTACAAAAAGCATTCTTTGTCTTGTTGGCGGTAGGGACCCTTTTGGGATGTAAGAAAGACGAGCCCTTTGAAAATTACACGGCTACCATAGAGTCAGACGAACAGATTTTTAATATTGTAGAAGGAGAATCGATAGAGGTCGAAATTCGATTAAGCGAAGTATTGTCGGAAGATTTACCTCTTCAGATGAATTTCCCCACTCAAAATATTGCCAAATACATCAATCCAAACGACTATGACTCGAATGCTCAGATCAGTGTGGATAATGGAGGTACCTGGCAAAAAAGTTCCTTTAATGCGATTAAAATCCCAGCTTTACACAACAATATTCGTATTCGGCTCCAAACCATAGACGATAGAGATTTAGAATATGATGAAAGTTTTTTTTGGGAAATAACTCCCGTTACAGGCACGAAGTTTACCATACATGGATCCATCGACCGAATTCAGGTATATGTCCGCGACAACGAATCCAATAGTGCTTCTCCCCTACAGGACATAACCCCAGATGTTATTTTTGAAGTTGGGGATGGTTATCAGTTTCATTTAGTTGGCATCAATCGAGATTCGAGTAATCCTAGGTTTTTAAAAGAAATCATCGACGAGGGCTTGCCCGAACTTATGCAACGGCAAATTCGAGAATTGATGAGCTACGACCAAGTGGAATTGCATCGGTTAGAGATTATTTTTGATACCGAACAAGGAATTGGCGGCTGGGTGTATAATGAGCCTTATGCGCAAGAAGATCGATTTACCTTAGGGGTTAATCTGGCTTTTGCATATATCGATTTCCAAAGACAAGCCCCTCAAGCCTACAATGCCGACGGACAATTCGGATATATTTTGGTTCACGAATTTGGACATCTGCTCACCCTCAGTAGAAACCGAGAAGTCGATCCGTCCATCGCTCGACATGAGTGCAGCAATTTATATTTAATAGAAGGATGCTTTCAAAAAAAGTCTCTCCTGAATAAATTCAACTTAGAATTCTATTCCGATATCGAGCAAATATCCGATCGCAATAGCTATGTCAGTGATTATGCGATGTACAACATTGCCGAAGACATAGCGGAAACCTTTTCCTATTATATCCATCAACAAAGCCTCCCGGAATTAAACGAAAACAGCAGTGTTGCGCTCCAAAAACTCCATTTTGCCCATCACGAATCTAAAATAATGCCGCTAAAAGCGCCTATCAGAAACTTGTTAAACATCGAACAACTCCCGGATAGAGAAACTCCGGTCCGGGCATTTAACCGCTTAAAAAATGGAAAACAGCTTTCTTGCTTAGATCTGAAACGACTCGAGGAAGCCTATCGAAACAAAGCGTTTATGTCTTTTGATAAGTCTCAGAGATCCGAAGACTAAAACTTCTGGATTTCTGTTATTTTCGTGTCAATGGACAAATGGCAAACTTCATTGGCATACCTCAAGGGCGTGGGGCCGAATAGAGCTCGGATGCTTAAGGAAGCTATGGGCCTAGAAACCTTTGAAGACCTCCTCCATTGCTATCCCAGCCGCTATCTGGATCGAACCAAATTCAATACCATCGATCAACTTTCAGATTCAGGAGCCGATGTTCAAATTATTGGACAAATAAAGGCGGTCGAATGGATCCGGCAAACTCGAGGGAAAAGACTGGTGGCGCATTTCGAAGATGATACCGGGACCTTGGAGCTGGTGTGGTTTCGAGCACCTACTTGGCTTAAAGACACCCTGGTCAAAAACACCCCTTATGTCATTTTTGGAAAAATCAATTGGTTTAAAGGGAAACCCAGTATGCCTCATCCCGAGATGGAACGCTTAGAGGAATATAAAAAACGCCCCGCTCTGGGTATTCAAGCACATTATCCCCTGCCGGAGAAAATCACTCAAAAAGGCTTGGGGCAAAGAGCCTTTCATAAAATCATGCTGCAGTTGATGCAACAAGAATTTTCTCAGATCGAAGAAAGTTTACCCGCGCCCCTACTCAAATCGCTCCAATTGATGAGCAAGAGCGAGGCATTAAAGGCGATCCATTTTCCGAGCTCCCAGCAACTTCTAACCCACGCTAGGGCCCGGATTAAGTTTGAAGAATTATTCTTTATTCAGCTCCAACTGCTTTTAAAAAACCTGATTCACAAACAAAAAATCAAAGGAGAACCCTTTGAAAAAGTCGGGGAGCTTTTTCATCAGTTCTACCACAAAGAACTTCCCTTTGAGCTGACGGGAGCCCAAAAAAGGGTTTTAAAAGAAATTCGACAGGATTTTGGGAGTGGGCATCAAATGAATCGTTTGCTCCAAGGAGACGTAGGTTCGGGAAAAACCATGGTCGCATGGATGAGTATTTTGTTAGCGATCGACAATGGATTTCAGGCCTGCCTGATGGCTCCCACCGAAATTTTAGCCCAACAACACCTACAATCTTTACAGCCTTGGGCAGAAGCTATGGGAGTTTCAATCGCCTTGCTGTCCGGAAGTGTTAAAACATCGGAACGCAAACCCATACATGAAGATTTAGCCTCTGGAAAACTTCAAGTATTGGTCGGTACGCATGCTTTGTTGGAAGAAAAGGTCAAGTTTAAACATTTGGCACTTGCAGTCATTGACGAACAACACAGGTTTGGAGTTGCCCAACGCGCACGACTGTGGCAAAAAAGCAATATTCCGCCCCATATATTGGTGATGACGGCCACTCCCATTCCTCGGACACTAGCCATGACCCTCTATGGGGATTTGGATGTTTCTGTTATTGACGAATTACCCCCCGGTCGAAAGAGTGTAAAAACCGTAAGTCGGGGCGATAAAAATCGCTTAAGAGTCTTTCAGTTTTTAAAAGAAGAAATCCAAAAAGGACGGCAAGTCTATGTAGTCTATCCTTTGATTCAGGAATCCGAAAAAATGGACTATAAAGACCTGATGGATGGCTATGAAAGCCTTTCGAGAGCTTTTCCCCCGCCCCAATATCAGATCAGTATTGTTCATGGCCAGATGAAACCAGAAGCCAAGGCCCATGAGATGGAGCGTTTTGCTAGTGGAAAAACACAGATCCTATTAGCTACTACGGTTATTGAAGTGGGCGTCAATGTACCCAATGCCAGTGTCATGGTCATTGAAAGTGCCGAACGCTTTGGTCTGAGTCAGTTGCATCAGCTCCGCGGTCGTGTGGGCCGTGGCAACGCCCAAAGTTTTTGTATTTTAATGCATGGAGTAAAACTTTCGGAAGAAGCCCAAAGTCGGATCCAGACCCTGGTATCTACCAACGATGGCTTTGAAGTGGCAGAAGCCGACCTCCGCTTGCGCGGCCCAGGGAATCTGATGGGAACCCAGCAAAGTGGTGTCATACCCCTTAAAATGGCTGATATTGTAAAAGATCAACCCTTACTATCTCAGGCCCGACGCATCGCTACAGAACTCCTAGAAGGTGATCCTCAACTGCAAAAGAACGAACATCAATGCCTCAAAAGAAGTTTAGCGAAAATGAATCCCGAAAACCTCCTTTGGAATTATATCAGTTGATCCACATATTGATTCCACTTCCCTATCTTTGCCTGCGAAAATTGTACCCTGTACAACCATACAAATGCACCACTAAATAGCGAATAGCTCTATGAAAATCTCCTACAATTGGGTTAAACAGTTTTTAAAAATTGACCTGCCTACAGATCAAGTTTCTGAAATGCTCACCGATCTCGGATTGGAAGTTGAAGGCACCGAAACATTTGAATCCATCCCTGGAGCTCTTGCCGGTGTTGTCGTAGGTGAAGTGTTGAGCTGCGAACAACATCCCAATGCAGATCGACTGAGATGTACTACAGTTGCCTTAGATGCAAACACTGAAGTTCCTATTGTCTGCGGGGCACCCAATGTGGCTGTCGGACAAAAAGTTGCCGTAGCAACGGTAGGTACCACCTTATACGACGCTGATAAAAACCCCTTCGAAATTCGAAAAAGCAAAATTCGAGGAGAATTGAGCATGGGAATGATCTGTGCAGAAGACGAATTGGGGCTGGGAGATAGCCACGATGGCATTCTAGTATTGGACCCATCCCTAGCGGTAGGAACACCGCTATCAGAGGTATTTGAAGTGGTTTCGGATACGGTTTTCGAAATTGGCTTAACCCCCAACAGAGCCGATGCCATGAGTCATATGGGCGTTGCCCGAGACCTCAAAGCTGCATGTATGTTGCAAGGGATTCCTTTTGAATGGTCTACTCCAGAAGTAAGTGCATTCGAAGTGGAACCCTCCTCAACCACCAAGAAAGTAGTAGTTAAAGATCCGCAAAAAGCACCTCAATATTTTGGACTGTGCATCACAGATCTTGAAATTAAACCTTCTCCAGACTGGCTTCAAAACAATCTGAAGGCCATTGGTATTCAACCTAAAAATAATGTTGTTGATATCACCAACTATGTGCTTCATGAACTGGGCCAACCCTTACACGCTTTTGATCTAAGTAAACTCCAAGGAGATGTCATTGTACAGACTTTAGCCGAAGGGACAAAATTCACCACTTTAGATGGTGTAGAACGTAGCCTAAGTTCCGAAGACCTGATGATTGGCGACCAAAAGGAAGCCCATTGTTTGGCAGGGGTTTTTGGAGGACAAACATCTGGAGTCCAAGAACACACCACCTCTATTTTCCTGGAAAGTGCATATTTTGATCCAGTGAGCATACGTAAGTCTGCTAAACGCCACGGTTTACATACGGATGCAAGTTTCCGTTTCGAACGAGGGATCGACCCGGACTTGTGTTGTTATGCCCTAAAAAGAGCTGCCTTACTCCTAAAAGAACTCGCTGGCGGAAAAATCAGCTCCCCCATAGAAGAACATATCGCCTCCAAACCAGAGCCGGTATCTATGTTCATCAAATTTGAACAAATCGAGTCCCTATTGGGACAAGCCATTCCAAGAGAAACCTTAACAACCATCTTTAATGCACTGGAAATGAAAATCGAAAGTGTTTCGGATGAAGGAGTCGGTTTGCAAATCCCAAGTTATAGAGTTGATGTAACACGTCCTGCAGACCTTATTGAAGACATATTGCGTGTCTATGGCTACAATAAAATTGAAGCATCCACGGGTGCGTACCATATTACGCCCAACTACGACTGGAAGAGTCCCTATCGCATTCAAGAATTACTCGCCCAAAATCTTGTAGGAGCTGGATTTACGGAAATGATGAATAATTCCATCACCAATCCAGAATACGGAAAATGGATTGGCTCCACTGCTGAAAATACAGTACAAATTATTAATCCCCTCGGAGCCACATTATCTCAAATGCGAGACAGCTTGTTATTTTCGGCCCTTGAGACGGTGAGTTTTAATCTTAAAAATCAAACCAAAAATCAAAGGTTCTTTGAATTCGGAAAAACCTATCATCAAGACGGCGATCAATACATAGAAAAACATAAGCTTGCCTTAATCCAAGCAGGAGCTCCTTTGGACGAGCATTGGCAAACCAATTCTTTGACCGAGGCCGCTTTCTTTTTAAAGGGAAGTGTGGAACAGCTTTTAGAAACCCTAAACATACAGACCACCACCAGTCCTCTTGGAGCAAATGATCCTGAATTTTCGGATGGGATTTGTTTTACGCATCAGAATAAAGTGATGGCTCGGATAGGAACCGTAGATTCCAAAATTGCAAAAGCCTTTGATGTCCCTTCGGATATTTACTTTGCAGATTTTGACATGGATTTAATTTTTAAGCATGCATTTAAATCCGATCTAAAGGTTTCAGAGATAGCTAAATACCCTGGAATGCGTCGAGATTTCGCTTTACTCATCGATCAAGGGGTAGGTTTTGAAGAGCTGAAAGACACGGCACATAAAGTCGATCGGAAAATTTTAAAACGCGTGTCTCTCTTTGATGTTTATGAGGGTAAAAATTTACCTCAGGGGAAAAAATCATATGGCTTGAGCTTTTATTTTCAAGACCCCAACAAAACACTCACGGATAAAGTTGTCGACAAGGTGATGCAGAAACTTCAAAAACAATTTGAGGCGAATTTTGACGCTCAACTGCGTTAGAATCATTTTTTTAGGCTGAATCATTGCTATTCCATTCATTTTGCTTTAATTTTGAATAAGATAGAAATGATATTTGCAGATGATTACGATTCCACGTACAAACGTTAGAAATGCCCTCAACAAACGCAGTCTAAAACTTCACAAAAGCCTTGAGGATATATCGGCACTCACGAATCTACTTTCCGATTCCCGTCCGGTAAACGCTCTTACTTTTGATTTGTTGGAAAGTGACCGTATTTATTCTCTTTCACAAATCCGATCGGTTTGTATCGATTATCGCTTGAGATTTTTAGATCTCAAATATTTTAAAGCGAATATCCCACAAGAAGCCTTTGATGCCATTTCTCAATTGGAAAAAGAGCATCAAACCCAGCTCGATGGATTTAAAATTATGGCACCTTCATCCCTGTTTCGTCTCAACAAAACAGATGATCCATTGTTGTTTATTCCACTTGGGAACGATCATTACTATCTGGTTCATCAGTGGGGGAAAGACCTCCACCCTCTGCGAAGGTTACTGATGTGGCCCTTTAAAAATTTATGGAATTTATTGTTTGTGCTATTAGCCGTTAGTGGGGTTCTAACTGCCCTTACTCCGATGAGTCTATTTACTACGACCTCTAACAGCACAGTATTTTGGATGTTGTTTTTCTTTATGTTTAAGTCCGTGATAGCGGTGGTGATGTTTTATGGAGTGGCTTTAGGGAAAAACTTTAATCCCGTTATTTGGAACAGTCACTACGATAAAGTATGAGCCCCGTATATCAAAAAATATTTACTGGATCCACAGTAGACGTCCTCAGTCTACAAGACGCCTTTAATGCGGAAAATATCATTCCTGTCATAAAAAACGACGCAGAATCGGGGCGATTAGCTGGTTTTGGCGCACCTCAGGAACTTCAAGAGGTTTTTGTTCACCCAGACGAATTAGACGCTGCCATGAGAATCTTAAGAGAATTAAACTTTATCTCTTAAAGCTTAAACTTTTAAAGCCTTAGGTCCCTCCATACATTTTTTGACGGAGTTCTTTAATTTTCGGGTCTGTCATATATTCATCGAAAGTGTTGTAACGATCAATGATCCCATTGGGCGTAAGTTCAAGTATACGGTTCCCCACCGTTTGAGCAAAGGCATGGTCGGAAGTGCTAAAGAGTAGTGTTCCTTTAAAATTTTTGAGTGCATTATTAAATGCGGTGATGGATTCCAGATCCAAATGGTTGGTCGGTTCATCTAAAATCAGAACATTCGCGCGCTGCATCATCATTTTTGAAAGCATACAACGAACTTTTTCTCCTCCAGACAAAACATTCGAAGCTTTGAGGGCTTGCTCCCCACTGAAAAGCATTTTCCCTAAAAATCCTCGGATAAAGACTTCTTCTCGTTCTTCATCGGTTTGTGCATATTGACGCAACCAATCCACCAAACTCATCCCTTCTTCAAAAAAATGATCGTGATCTACAGGTAAATAAGCTTGGGTCGTAGTAATCCCCCATTCTTTTTTCCCTGTATGGGCTTCTAAATGATCGGTTATAACTTGATAGAAGGCACTTACGGCTCTGGAGTCCTTAGAATATACTACGACCTTATCTCCTTTGGCTAGGTTGATATGAAGGTCCTGAAATAAGGGAGCACCATCCAATTGATAACTGAGGTTTTCAATATTTAAGATTTGATCTCCAGCATCTCTTTCCTGTTCAAAAATAATCCCCGGATATCTTCTACTCGAAGGCTTAATGTCTTCAATGTTAAGCTTATCGATCATTTTCTTTCGAGAGGTAGCCTGCTTAGACTTCGCCACGTTAGCAGAAAAACGCGCGATAAATTCTTGCAATTCTTTCTTTTTCTCTTCGGCCTTTTTGTTTTGTTGAGCTCTTTGGCGGGCTGCCAATTGTGAACTTTCATACCAAAACGTATAATTCCCGGAATAATGATTGATCTTCCCAAAGTCGATATCTGAAATATGCGTACAAACAGCATCTAAAAAATGTCGGTCGTGAGATACAACGATCACTGTATTATCATAATTGGCTAAGAAACTTTCCAACCACATAATGGTTTCATAGTCTAAGTCGTTGGTAGGCTCATCCATAATGAGTACATCCGGAGCGCCAAAGAGGGCTTGTGCCAGCAGGACCCGAACTTTTTGTTTTCCGTCCAGATCCGCCATCAGACTGTAGTGTAAATTTTCGGGTATGTCTAAATGTGAAAGTAATGTAGCGGCATCACTTTCGGCATTCCAGCCATTCATTTCTTCAAATTCGATTTGGAGTACCCCTACCCGTTCGCCATCGGCATCCGAAAAGTCTTCTTTGGCATAGATGGTGTCCATTTCCGACTTTACCGCAAAAAGTGGTTTATTTCCACGAATAACCGTTTCCAAAACCGTAAACTCGTCACAAGCATTGTGATTTTGCTCCAAAACAGACATCCGCTTTCCTGGTTCTAAAAAAACTGAGCCACTATTGGGTTCTAAATTCCCGGATAGGACTTTTAAAAAGGTAGATTTCCCAGCTCCATTCGCTCCGATAATGCCATAGCAATTGCTTCCCGAAAAGGTTACATTAACGTCGTCGAACAAAACTCGCTTTCCGAATTGAACGGAAAGATTAGAAACTGAAAGCATAGTCTAAAATTTTGCCAAAATTACCAAAAACCCTTGCTTTAACCATATTTTTTTTAATTTCAAATTCTAGCCAAATTCTTATGAACGGTCGATCTATTTTTATTCCGCTGGGGCTACTGATCTTAGCTCTATTTTATGGTTGTCAACCCGAGCACCCCAAGAAAGAACAAGTGTTTTTGGGAGGACAAATCATCAACAGCAGCCACTCCTATGTCAAAATATTTAAAGACAGTGACTTAGTGGATTCTCTGGCCCTAGATCGCCAAGGACGTTTTCAAATTCAATTCGATTCATTGGAAAGTGGGATGTACAATTTAGAACACCTCCCCCACATCCAGACCTTATTTTTGGAAAAAGGAGATAGCATTTGGGTCCGGATCAACGCTTCTGATTTCGAAGAATCTGTTGTCTTTTCGGGTATTGGAGCTTCCAAAAACAATTTTCTGATCGAACTGGATCTAGAAATGAATCAAGAAAACAGCTTTCTATCGAATTATTATGCCCAAAAACCTGAAACGTTTAAAACGGTTATCGATTCTTTGATCGCTCTAAAACACAAGCGCTTCGATAACTTTCAATCCCAAAGTCAACTGAGTCCCGAAACTGTTTTGGTGACCCAAGCAGCATACCTTTATCCCTATGCCACTCGATTGGAGCGCTATGCCTTGCTTCGAGGTACACATTGGGATAGTATCCAACGAACTGAGTTTTTTAAATTTCGAGATTCACTCAACCTTAAAGAACATCGATTGGCTCATTTTCGTCCCTACATCTCCTATTTGATGAATTATTTGAATCAAAAAGCCCTAGACAGCGGACAAGCCTATTTTAAATTCAAAGACAAGACTTTATTTAATCTCCAACGCCTTAATGTAATTGACCGCAACATCCAAAGTCAACAGTTGCGTAATATCCTAGCTCGAGCGGTTGCTTTTGAAGAAATCCTCAATTTTGATAATCACGACAATCACGAAATATTTTTAGGCTATTTTTTAGCCTTAAATACCTCACCTAAATATGCGGCTGAAATCGTGGGCTTCCACGATAATATCGAAAACTTACAAGCCAATATGCCCTTGCCCGAAGTTCGCTTATCAGATTTGGACGGCAATGAAATGAGCAGTAATGAATTGTTTTCCGAGCAGACGACCGTATTATACTTTTGGTCTCAAAGCCAAATGCCCTATCTGAAAAAAAGTCAAGAACGAATTGCAGAATTTCAAAATCGATTCCCTCAGGTACGTTTTGTAGGAATCTGCCTGCAACCCTTATCACCCTTAGTAAAAGATGTGTTTCAAATGATGGGAATAGATCCCGCCCATCAGTATGCCTTAGCAGACTTTCAAAATGCTTCGGAACGATGGGTAATTACCTTATTAAACAAAGCCATTGTGATTGGTCCCGAAGGAAGAATCATCAATGGCTTTGCTAATTTTGCTTCGAACGATTGGGTACCGCTCTTGGAATAGCTTAGTTCCCTTTTTTGTGATCGGCCAAAAACTGAGCCAATCCCTTATCCGTTAAGGGGTGATTCAATAAGCCTTTAATAGCACTTAAAGGTCCTGTCATCACATCTGCTCCAATTTTTGCACAATTGATGATGTGCATGGTATGGCGAACAGAAGCAGCTAAAATTTCTGTATCAAAAGCATAGTTGTCGTAGATGTCTCTGATTTCTTCAATCAGGATAAGACCATCCATTGAAATATCGTCTAAACGACCGATGAATGGAGACACATAAGTAGCACCAGCCTTAGCCGCCAATAGTGCCTGCCCTGCAGAAAATATAAGCGTACAATTGGTTTTGATTCCTTTATCCGAAAAATAACGCAAAGCTTTCACGCCATCTTCAATCATCGGGATTTTAACAACGATCTGCGGGTGTAATGCAGCAAGAGCCTCCCCTTCTTTGACCATACCTTCAAAATCTACTGAAATCACTTCGGCAGAAACATCACCAGAAACCGCCTCGCAGATGGCCTTGTAATGATTGAGGATGTTTTCTTGGCCTGTAATTCCTTCTTTTGCCATTAGGGAAGGATTGGTAGTTACGCCATCTAAAACTCCAAGCGCCTCTGCTTCTTTGATCTGATCTAAGTTGGCTGTGTCGATAAAAAACTTCATGATGAATTACAATTTATAATGGTTCATTAATAATCTTTCGTACCAAGTATCGGGTAGTATCCGTTTTAGGGTTACCGATAATTTTTGCATAAACGGCCCCACACGATGATGTACCCCAGGATTTTTGGATTGTAGCAAAGCCGCGATGGCCCGTGCAATTTCTTCGGGATCATTGCCTTGATCTACATGCGTATTCATGGTATCTAAACTGTGTTGATACACTTCCCGATAGGGCGAATCGGCTTGTACGGGTTCGTGATAGCGGCGACTGGCAATATCAGTAGCATAGTCTCCCGGGGCAACGGTCATGACTCGGATGCCTTGAGATTTAACTTCCATCCGCAAAGCCTCGCTAAGCAAATGAAAAGCTCCTTTAGAGGCCGAATATGCCCCTCGAAACGGAAGCCCCATATAACCGGCAATGGAGGTAATATTGATGATGGCCCCTTTGGTTAGGCGTAGATCGGGCAAAAAAGCTTGTAAAAGTGCCGTAGGACCAAAAAGGTTGGTCTGAAAATGATCCTTAAGGGCTTGGGCATCCAATTCTTCAATTGGGCCTGTAATTCCTACTCCAGCATTGTTGACTACAGCATCTACTCTTCCGGCTGCCTCTAGAACAGCCGCACGAAAACTGTCGATGGTCTCGGGATTGTTCAGGTCTAATGCTAATAAAGAATAGTGTTCGGGCTTGGGATATTTTTGGGGATTTCTACAACTTCCAAAAACTTTAAATCCCTTTTGGGCAAGGTAGTTGGCTGTGGATTGACCCAAGCCTGAAGATGCACCCGTAACAACGATAACCCGTTCCATAGAAAATAAAAATGGGCAAGCGATCTGTATCACACCGCTACAACCGCCTACCCTTGCTGCGTTCCCGCCCTGGGGGGATTCGGCAGGAGCTGGTTGTACAGGACTTGCCCACTGCAAAAGTAACATTTCTTTGGGGACAGAATTGGATTAAAGCAAAAAAAGTATCTTTAATGCATCGTCTTTGATCATCAAAAAAGCACCCTATGAAAATTGGAATTTACAGCCTGCTGTTTGTCACCTTTTTAGCGTGTAATCCAA
>WTJH01000090.1 GCA_011524915.1 Flavobacteriales bacterium
AGCGGAATTTTTGACCGATTGTACCGACCGCACTTGGAAACTCGCTCCGCAAGCAGGGTCTCTATGGGTAGGGCCACCGGATGCCTCTACGACTTGGTGGGCGATCGGCGGAACTGCAGCCACAGACCGTCCTTGTGCATATGACGACGAGTGGACCTTCAACTCTGAGGGTGATATGATCTACGATACGCAAGGCGATATCTGGGCAGAAACCTACATGGGTGTAGCGACAGACGGCTGTCAGCCAGAATCCGTGCTTACAGGACCAAAAGCGGCATGGGCAAGCGGCACACACGGCTTCGAAATCATTCCTGGCGGTGGGCCAAATGGCGAGGACCAAATCAAAGTGAACGGCATGGGCGCTTTCATCGGTCTTCCAAAGGCTGCTAACGCCGGTGAGGTAAGCTCTCCGGTAGCTTCTATTACTTACGACATTTTGAGCATGACCGACGACGGCACCGCTCGTTACATGGAGATTCAGTGTAATTGTACGTCGCTATTGTGGCGCTTCACCTTGTACTCAGAACTATAATGCATATTAAAACAGGTTATATCGTTTCTATGTTGGCTTTGGGGGTATTCACATCATGTGAAACCGCCGAAGTACCACGTCTCATGGGCAGTGATGTTGTGATTGCTGAAGGCAACACTACCTACACCTATGAGTATGAAATAGCCTTAGATCAACCAGCCCCAAAAACCCTAAGTTTCGACTACACCACCACCGAACTCACTGCACTAGAAGGAGAGGACTTCACCGCTTCTTCAGGGACCGTGACCATCGAGAAAGGTGAGTCAAGCGCTCTCATCCCCATAGAAATCCTTGGAGATGAGGAAGCGGAACAAAGTGAGAATTTTTGGATCGCATACCAGAATGGTGAGAATGTCAACATTCCGAACCCATTCAACGCTATCACGCTGGAAAACGATGATAATTCCTACAATCAATCGGACTCAGGTTATACCACTCCGCTCTCGTACCCAGGCTTCACACTGGTATGGGCGGACGAGTTCGATGGCGCACAACTCAACACATCAGATTGGAATTACGAGACTGGTGCGAGCGGATGGGGAAATCAGGAAAGTCAGTATTACCGTTCTGGTACATCCAATTGTGAAGTCAAGGACGGTTATTTGATCATCACTGCGAAACAAGAGAACTATTCAGGCGCGCCCTTCACTTCGGCTCGAATCACAACACAGAACAAGCAATCGTTCAAATACGGTCGCATCGATATCCGTGCGCGCCTTCCTTTCGGACAAGGTTTGTGGCCTGCACTTTGGATGTTGGGCGACAACATCACGACGGTGGGATGGCCATCATGTGGTGAGCTCGACATCATGGAGTTGATTGGTGGCGACGGCTTGAACGATCGTACCGTTCACGGAACGGCACACTGGAATGCAGGTGGACAAGCCAGCCACACAGGAAGCAAGACCTTGCCAGATGGCAAATACGCTGACCAGTTCCATGTATTCTCTGTCGTTTGGGATCAAGGATCGATCAAATGGTACGTGGACGATGTGTTGTACCACAGCTTGAACACAACGTCGTTATCGGCGTTCCACGAAAAACACTTCTTCATCTTTAACATAGCTGTAGAAGGAGATTGGCCGGGACCAATTAATTCATCCACCATCTTCCCGCAATTCATGGCGGTGGATTATGTACGTGTATTTCAATAATTACTAACCATAAATAATGCTTAACATGAAAAAAATCTACGCTTATTTAATGTTGTGCTTGCCTATGCTAGGCTTCGCACAAAAGGATGTCACGTTTATCGTTGACATGCGCGACACTACATTGTCGTACTCAGGTGTTTATGTCAACGGAGACTTTAACAGCTGGTGTGGGACATGTAACCCACTATCTGATCCAGAAGGAGATAGTGTATGGACGGTGACTTTGCCGTTGACTTCTGACTCGATCGAGTACAAGTTTACTTTGGACGGTTGGACACAACAAGAAGAGTACGCTCCAGGTACTCCAGGTACAAAAACGACTGGTATCTACACAAACCGTTTCGCGGTATTGAATGGCGATACTATTCTTTCAGGTAAAGAGTACAACTCTGCATATGCAGTACCAGGCCAAGTGTACATGACGTTCCAAGTGAACATGTCATACACTGCGGTTGATACTACAGGTGTATGGTTGGCTGGTGGTACTGGATTCGGTACTCCAGGGGTGAACCAGATGTACCCAATCGGTGATTCTGTATACTCTAAGACCCTAGCTGCTGATACAGGTTTCTACAGCATGTTTACTTTCCTTTCTTCAAACGATCAGTCTTGGGGATCTAAAGAAAACATCGTAGGTAAGCCATGTGCTGCTGGTCAGTGGAGTGACCGTGATATGGTTGGATATAGCGCGACTATGGGCTTGATGTCAGACTTCCACTACCGCACATGTTTCGGTGAGTGTACTACTGACGGTACTTGTCCTACTCCTGCGACTCCTGTGAACGTAACGTTCCAGAGCGACCGTTCAAACAGCCCTGCCTTTACTACAGCATACATCTCTGGTACTATGAACGGCTGGAGTGGTGATGCGAACCAAATGACTGATGCTGATGGCGACGGTGTATACGATGTTACACTTTCTCTATTGCCAGGTTCTTACGAGTTCAAGTTCACTGCTGATAGCTGGGCGATCCAAGAGAACTTCGATCCAACAACTGCAGATTCTGTATGTACATTGACCACAGGTAGCTTCACTAACCGTTTCATCACGATCGGTCAAGCGGATACTACATTGGATGTACAATGTTGGGAAGAGTGTGGTCCTTGTGCCAACATCGGTGTAGAAGAGTTTGAAGCAGACTTCTCTGTGAAGCCAAACCCAGCTTCAGATCTTTTGATCATCGAAAACACTACTGGCGCACGTTCTACAGTAGTTATGTACAACATCACAGGCGCGA
>WTJH01000049.1 GCA_011524915.1 Flavobacteriales bacterium
GTGTTGGCAACACCTGTTTCGATACGACCTGTAGCAACAGTTCCACGACCTGTAATAGAGAATACGTCTTCAACAGGCATTAAGAAATCCTTGTCAACGTCACGCTGAGGAAGCTCGATCCATGCATCAACTTCTTCCATAAGCTTCAATACAGTGTCTACCCACTTTTGCTCACCGTTAAGTGCACCTAAAGCAGATCCAAGAACTACAGGAGTGTTATCTCCATCATAGTCATAGAAAGAAAGCAATTCACGTACTTCCATTTCTACTAGCTCAAGAAGCTCTTCATCGTCTACCATATCAGCTTTGTTCAAGAAAACAACGATACGTGGTACTCCAACCTGACGACCCAATAGGATGTGCTCACGTGTTTGTGGCATAGGACCATCTGTTGCAGCAACTACTAGGATAGCTCCGTCCATCTGAGCAGCACCAGTTACCATGTTTTTTACATAATCGGCGTGACCTGGACAGTCAACGTGTGCATAGTGACGGTTGGCTGTCTGATATTCAACGTGTGAAGTGTTGATCGTGATACCACGCTCTTTTTCTTCGGGAGCGTTATCAATCTGATCAAAGCTTCGCGCTTCAGACATTCCTGCGTCTGCTAATACTTTTGTGATAGCAGCCGTCAATGTAGTTTTACCGTGATCTACGTGGCCAATAGTTCCAATATTCAAGTGGGGTTTCGACCGATCAAAAGTTTCTTTAGCCATAATTGGATGTGTTACAATATTATTTAAGAGGGTGCAAATTTATAAATTTTTCCGTATGAAACACCCTGTAGGTGAATCTTTTTATCTTCTTAACTTAAAATTAATCCTCCTCCACTATTAAGGCCTGCTACTACCCTCGAACAAACCAATGCAAAACCTGAGCATTCAAGACTTTGGTCTTCTGAAAATTTAAAAACAAACCCAAATCAAACCGCAAACCCTCAAGTGGGTATAAAACCGATGCTTCAAAACAAGGCCTTATAAACACTCAGAGCAACTTCTGGACAGGAAATAGCCAATCTGACGATTTGCTTTTCTGATCTAATTTGCTTATATTTAAGCAACTATAAATCAATTCTCATGAAAAAACAACTTTTAGCGAGTCTGCTATGGGCATGCTCTTTAGGTTTATTTGCCCAGTATCAGATTCATCATTATTACAATGTTCCTTCAAGCGAGTTAGGCGACTTTGTTCAAAAGGAGACCACCTATTGGTCGAAATACCATAAAAACGCCATCGACAAAGGCTACTTAAGTGGATGGGGGATGTACCAGATTTTAGGAAACTCTACAGCACCCTCCGCATTGGGCAACCTGGTGTTTGTAAAAAACTATACTTCCCTCAGTCAAATCGCTAATATGATGCAAATGTATTCAGACCCGTCACTTATGGAGGGAATGGATGCCACGGCAGAGGAAATGGCAAATCCAGACTATTCTGTAGGTATGTATATTGTCAAAGCGGAAGCTGACATCGGCACTCCGGGTGAGGTCTATGTGGTTAATTTCGGAACCCCTAAAGACCTAAGCGCTTTTGTTGAGGAAAATAAATCGCTTTGGCAACCCCTTTTTGAAAAGGCTATCGCCAACAATAGCGGACTCACCTCCTGGGGAGTCAGAACAACCATTTATCCATTGGGGTCAAATACACACCATACCGTAATGACCTATGATGGTTATGCCTCTTTGGAGCACGCCCTTAAAGCCTTAGAAAACGCATATATACTGGAAGGGATTGACACCACAGTATTAGAAAAATCTCAAATGAGCACAATTGCCCCGGATGGATTTTCGGATATCGTTATCTATCAATTACTCAGCATGGTGAACTAAACATTCCTATCCAACAACATGAAGGGGGCTTAGGCCCCTTTTTTTTGCAAAAGACTTAGAGCCGGTTATTCTACCGCCATAAAAAATCAGATCTTGAGATAAGCCAAAATGACCCGAACAAACAACTAAAAAAGGAGCTTAAATCTTAGGCGCTTAGTTACCATTTTAAGGAGTGAAAAAATCGATCCTATCTTCAACATTTGTTGATATGTTTGTGAACTAAATCCAATAGAACTCTTGCTCTAAACCCTCCCGATTGAGGTAATTTTAAGCATGAAAAAACTTGTTGCATCTGCCCTTATTTTTTGGGGCGGAATCACCATTGCTTATGCCCAAGTAGGGATCGGTACTAATACTCCAGACCCTTCTGCTGCTCTAGAGATTGTAGCCACTTCGGCCAATAAAGGGATATTAATTCCCAGACTTACCCAAACCCAAAGGGATGCTATCGCCAGTCCCGCAACTGGTCTATTGATCTACCAGACCAATAATAGCCCAGGACTGTACTACTTTGATGGCATCAATTGGGTCGCCTTTGGGGAAGTCCGTTCTGTAAATGGGCAAATACCCAACTTGAGTGGAGATCTAAGCTTGCCTTCCAATACCGATTCACAAACTCTTGCTGCAAGTTTAAGTGGCGATAATTTAACCCTCTATATTACAGGGGGAGTCACACAGACGATCGATTTATCTGCCTATACAAATACCGATACACAAACACTTTCGGCTCTCCTTTTGGGGAATAGCTTGCAATTACGACCCGAGAACACCACCACTTCAGTAACGGTAGATCTAAGCTCCTTAGCCAATACAGACTCGCAAACCTTAAGCATTTCCGGGACTACCATCAGTCTAACGGATGGTGGATCGGTCAATTTACCCCCAGGATTTACCAATACGGACAGCCAGACTTTGAGTATCGCCGGGCAAGTGATCAGCCTCACCGGCGGGGGGTCCGTTACAGTCCCTTCCAATACCGATTCCCAATCCCTTAGCCTAACAGGAAATACCCTCGCCCTTAGCACGGGAGGAAGCGTGGACTTATCAGGTTATTCTAATACCGATACCCAGACCATT
>WTJH01000087.1 GCA_011524915.1 Flavobacteriales bacterium
GTAGTCGATGTTGTTGTAGATGATGTAATGGATGGAATCGATGGATTCGCTGGGAACCAAGGAATAGGTAACGGATTTGTAGCTGCTGAAGCTTCGATAGTAATATCGGGTTCACCATTAAGAATAAAGTTTTCTCTATAATCACATCCAAGGAGATTATCCGTAATCACTAATACATAAGTACCTGGATATAAATTCTCTGTTGGATTTGTGAAGGCCTCAGAGTTTACAATACGGTTGTTATCATCTAACCATTCGTAGTCAAAGTCGCCAGAACCTCCTGTGATCCATACTGTAGAAGAAGGAATCGTAGATAGTGCAGCAATGGAACCTCCAGGAATATTCACTGGTTGTTCGTTACAAATATCGGCCTGAATAAGGGCTTCAATTGCAGCAACATTGACACTGATACCTGAAGTCACTCGGAAAGCAACCTCTTCATAACAACCACTGAACGTATTGGTACTATTGGCACTGTTGGCATCAAAGATCTGAGCAATATAGTTTCCTCCTGGAGTAAGCGCTGAAAAAGTAGTTCCAGGCGAATAGATATTGGGTCGGGTATCTACTGGGATATTTACCAATTGGTTTGATGCATTTAGCGTCTCCCGTAATAATCGGACGGTATATGGTGCTGTTCCTCCAATGATATCCACTTTAGCAGACTCTTCACAAGTGGTTACCGTAACCGTAATCGCATCTGGTTCAGTAATTACAACTGGTGTTAACTGAGGATTAGAATTACAACCATTGATACTCACGCTTAGATAATATTCTCCCGGTGGAAGGTTGGTTTGACTCAATCCGCTTCGGACAATAGTAGAACTAATACCATTAATTACTACGTTTCCGGTCCATGTAAACTGATAGTTTGCAGCGCGATTAGCTGTTACGTTTACGATTGTCGTAGAAGCTGCCCCAGAAGTCGTATTTGTTCCTTGAGCGGTAAAAGACAGACCTGCTGTTAAAGACTCGATTCGGATATAATCTTGAGCTGGAACAAATCCTGTATCTAACAATAGCGTTGCTTGTACATCCAATCCAGATCGGTTGATCTGATCTGCCAAGTCTTGGAATATCGTATTGATGGACTCTGACACCCCACTACCTGGAATATCCTCTACAACTGTATGGTTGAATGAAGTACCATTAATATCAATACTTACCACTTCTAGAAGGGTTGGCGTTGCTCCAGACCAGTATACACGGTCTACTTGGGCTTCAGCTAATTGTCCTCCAGAAATACGACGTTGGAATTCTGAAATCGGTGATGTTGGGATAATGATGGATCCATCGCTGGCACCATTACAGCTAATATTGGTTACATCCTCGTTGAGAATTACAGTTTCATTAACGGTTGGGATGGGGTGCATCTGGATATTCCCTACCGCTACAATCTCAGGAGCACAGGCATTCGCATTTACAGTGGTAATCTCATATGGGAACACTGTTGTTTGTGAAATGGTAAAGTTGGGTATCGAGATCGTAGATATAGTAACAATATTATTGGCATCCGGACCTACCAATCCAATTCCGAGTTGTTGTCCTGGAGTTAGCGTTGTAAAAGTCAATCGGGCATTAATTGCTCCTCCACCCAACTGATATTGAATATCCTGAATTGGATCATTCAAACAAATAGCTGCATTACCCGTTTGCTGGTCCAGACGAAGCGTTGGAGAAATCAAGTTCATCGTTGAAAGTGGAACTATTTCTATCGAACCGCTAATTGTAACTGAAGAACAAACTCCACTTGTGGTGATGGCATAAGGGTAGGTTGTTGGAGTAGCTACGGCAATTCCAGCAAAACCGGTTAAACTAATCACTTTGGTCGTTGGGTTATAGGAATCAAAGATACCAGGGTTTCCTCCCGTCCAAGTAATAGTATAGCTGATTGCTCCTCCGCCCAACTGAAGGGTTACAGTAGAAATATCGGACTGTACACATACTTGTTGATCCAATGGAGCGCTTCCTGGCAACAATGTGATCGTATCGTTTGGAAGGATGGTGATCGAAGAAGTATAACTGGCTTCATCACATCCATTTGGATTATTGATGGTATTAATCGTATATGAATATACGTAGGGACTCGAACTTACGTTTGTAATTAAGTTTCCTCCAACGGATAATTGTCCTGTAACATTATTATAAGATGCGGTCATTCCTGTAGCAGCAGGTGCTCCTGGAGTAATCGGTGTAAAGGTTAAGCTTCCGAATTCACCTCCTCCTCCAATCAAGAATTCGATCGGTGGAATTGCCGTACCTCCGCATTGGTTAACTACAGGATTTCCAGAAACAAGTGCTAGGCTGGACGCGGAATTAACTTGAATACGAGCTGTTGCAGTATCCGAAGTACACTGAGATCCAGGTGTAGTAACGGTAAAGTTATATAAGGTTGGCGAAGCCAATAAAGTTGGTGTACCCGTCACGGTAAAGATTCCTGTAACAGCGGTAGATCCAACCACTCTTAGATTGGCTCCATTATCATCAGATATTAATCGAGTTTCAAAGATAAATCCTGCAGCATTGGCGGTGAATACTATTTCTGAAGTACCACTGGTTGTATCAGTAATCAACGGATCATTAATTGCCGCCACTAATCCATCACGTATATCTTGTGCAGATTCAGTTGCTGTTAGGGTTACATATCTGTAAGAACGTCCCTCCAATATAATATAGTACTCTTCTCCTGCTGGACCGCCTGTTCCAGTAACCTCAACAGTAATGGTTTGAGTAGTGATATTAGACGTTGCCCCTGATAATCCATCTGGTAGGAAAATAGTTGGACTGATTATATTCACTGCGCCCGTACCGCTGAATTCAAATTCGATTGGGGTAATCGGATCGTTTTGACACACATTGACAATTACAGGTGCAGAGGTCAGGTTGATTTCTTCATT
>WTJH01000163.1 GCA_011524915.1 Flavobacteriales bacterium
TCTCGCTGCGATCGTCAGCAATAACAGCAACGCAACTTCCCCAGCCACCACCTACTCCTTCCAATTCTGGGCGGACACTACAACCAGCCAACTGAAGATCCGCAACGCCGCAAACTCGGCGTGGATCACGCTGATGGAGCTAGACGGCACGATGCTGATGGAGGACGGCAGCGCCTCAGCGCCTGGCCTTGCATTTGCTAATGACACCAATACTGGCATCTTCAGCCCTGCTGGTGATCAGATTGGCTTTGCGACTGGCGGCGCAGAGCGTTTTCGTATTGAAACGAGTGAATGTATTTTTAACGAGCCCAGCAATGATGTTGACTTCCGCGTGGAGTCAAACAATAACAGTCACATGTTGTTTGTCGATGCAGGCAATGATCGCGTTGGCATTGGAGCGTCGTCGCCAGCAACTATTCTGCATACCAGCGGATCTTCGGACCAAACTGTAACTATTCAGACGACAACATCAGGTGCTGATACAAGGATCAATTTCCGCAATTCCAGTGGAACAGATGCAGGTGGTATTCATTACAAACACAATGGCAATCATTTAACGTTTCATACAGGCGGCAGTCTTGCCGAGATGATCCGTATCGACGGCAATGGTCGGTTGTTGGTTGCAGCTAATTCCAGTACTGCAAACAGCGGTGCCGACGATTTGCAGATTGGCGCACGCACTGATTCAGGAGAACGTGGAATTACCGTGGCATCATCAGCTGCTGGGTCCATTCGTTTTGCTGATGATGGTAATGATACCGCTGGTTATATTTTTTATTCTCATTCAGATAATTCTCTTCGTTTTGGTTCTGATGGCAGTGAGGCCCTACGCATCGATTCAAGTGGCAGGCTCCTCCTGGGGACCTCTAGTAGCGTTGCCCCTAATCGCGCATTTCAGATTGCAGGGTCAGCAAATATGTCTATTTGCTCCAATGTAAATAGCGCAGATGGCGTAACTGTCGATTACATCAAAAGTCGCAATACATCATACGGATCTAACACGATTGTTCAAGACGGTGACACTATCGCCAAGATTCAATTTAGAGGAGACGATGGAAGTGACTATCTTACGCAAGCTGCCCAAATCGCAGCACAAGTAGACGGCACCCCTGGTTCAAATGACATGCCAGGTCGCTTAACGTTCTCCACGACAGCGGACGGTGCAAGCAGCCCGACGGAGAGAGTCAGGATCGATTCAAGTGGCCGCGTGGGCATTGGAACGACTGGGCCAGGCGCAAAGCTTCAAGTTGTTGAAAATAGCACTAACAATACGCCGTTAAGTCATAACTATCCAGCAACTCAGTCTGGGATAGTAGTTGACAACCAACAGACAGGTACGACAGGTGCATTTACTGCAGTAAGTTTAAGGGCGTACAACAGCAGTAGCACCTTACAAGCAGCATCAATTATTGCTCAATCGACAGGCTCAGGATTTTCACCGAGTTTATTGTTTACGCAACGTTCAGGCTCAGGAACTAATGCGGAGATAATGCGCCTGGACTCATCAGGGCGGTTATTGGTGGGGACGAGTGCTGCCAGCAGTTCTGGCATAGGCAAATTAGTTACACGAAACGATGTTAACTATACGTCAACTGAATTCGAAGACAACGCAACTTTGGTTGTGCAGAATGAAACTAACAATAATTCTGCTGTCATAGTTTTCCATTCCAACGACGCAAGCGGGTCTTCAGGTAGAGCGGCGATTGTAGGTGGAACTGTTGCCAATGGAAAAGGAAAACTAGGTTTTTATGGCAGCTGCATGAACAAAGATTCGTCTGACGGCGAAGATGTAACGATTGACGCTGACGGGCGGTTGTTGGTTGGGACTAGCAGCGCACCAAACGGCATTCATCAAGATGCTAATTCAACTTTTGAGACATACAAAGCATCTGGGCAAAACCATTTAAGGGTTCAATCAGACGATCTTGGTAATGGTGCGTATTCATTGATTAGGGCTCAGGGCAACACAAGTGGAGGCGGAACGCGCCAAGCTTGGATTGGTGTGTATAAGCACTCTGGCATTGTAAATCCAGGTCCATTTTTATTTCTTGAGGCAGAAGATGGGCAAAACCTGCATTATTGGAGTGACAACGCAAATCGGTTTAGGATTTCAACAAATGTGAACGACGTCGGCACAACCAACGGAAGTGTTGTAGGCACTCAAGTTGCGTCAGATCTGCGCCTGAAAAATGTTGGCGCAAGCGTGAGTTACGGCCTCGCTGAAGTCAAACAGCTTCAGCCTAAGCAATACGCTCTTAAAAAAGAGCCTGACGTAAACAGGCTTGGTTTTATTGCTCAAGAAGTTGAATCAATTATTCCTGAAGCTGTATTTGACACAAATGAGGAGCTTGAAGGGCACCAAGAAGGCGACCGCACCAAGCTCGGGATGGAATATATCCAGCTAATTCCTGTGCTGGTCAATGCCATTAAGGAACTGTCTGCTGAGGTGGACACTCTCAAAACCAAAGTTGCAGCCCTTGAGGCTGGCTAAGTAAACTTCCCCTGACTTCACTTCACCATGGCTAACACTTACGTCTGGAAGGTCAACGTTCTGAACACTGACACTTCTGATGATTTTGCTAGTTCGGCTCACTACACCGTGACCGCAATTAGCGATCAGACCGATTCTGAAGGCAACCCGTATAACAGCAGTGCTTACGGTGAGATGGCATTAGATCGCCCAGAAACTTTGGTCGATTTTGAGGATCTCGTAGAGGCCGACATCCTGGCAGCTGTGCAGGCCAAGCTTGGTGGGGCTGAAAAGGTCGCTGAAATTCAGGATGCGCTAGCTGCTCGCATTACTGAGCAGATCACGCCTAGCCAGGCGCTTCGTAAACCCTCTAGCTGGTAAGTCCCTTGGCTGATCGCAAAATCTCAGCTCTGACCGA